>NZ_WIVQ01000018.1:0-66727 GCF_009600545.1 Pseudomonas sp. FSL R10-1339
TCGAAGCCATGACCCTGGGCGACAAAGTGGCGGTGATGAAAGACGGCATCATTCAGCAGTTCGGCACCCCGAAACAGATCTACAACGACCCGGCCAACCTGTTTGTCGCCAGTTTTATTGGCTCGCCACCGATGAACTTTATCCCCCTGCGTTTGCAGCGTCGCGACGGCCGCTTGCTGGCCTTGCTCGACAGCGGCCAGGCGCGTTGCGAGCTGCCGCTGGGCATGCAGGACGCCGGGCTGGAAGACCGCGATGTGATCGTGGGCATCCGCGCCGAGCAAATTGTGCTGGCGCCAGCCGAACCCAATGGCCTGCCGGTTATTCGCGCCGAGGTGCAGGTTGTCGAACCCACCGGCCCCGATACCCTGGTTTTTGTCAGCCTCAACGGCATCAAAGTGTGCTGCCGCATGGCTCCGGATGATGCCCCTGCGGTCGGTCAGAGCCTCAATTTGCAGTTCGATCCTGCCAAAGTGCTACTGTTTGATGCGAATACGGGGGAGCGTCTGGGGGCGATGAGTTCGCCTCAGGCTCAAGGCCGGGCTGATAACGTGGCGCAATTCAAGGGTCGTTAAGTCAACAGGGAGCCTGTTACCGGGCCTCCTTGCAGTTGTGCCGCGTTAAACAAAGCCAATAAGAAGACAACGAGGATTAAAGGGATGACTAACAGAATGACCCGCACCCGTCTGGCCTGCCAGCTATCGGCAATTGTCGCGCTAGGTCTGGGTGCAAGCAGTGTCTACGCCGACGAAGCCTTCAGTGCCGATTCGAAATGGATGACGGGCGACTGGGGCGGCGAGCGCACCAGACTGATCGAGCAGGGTATCGACATCAAGGCCGATTATGTCGGTGAAGTGGGCGCCAACCTGCACGGTGGCTACAACGACGACAAGACCGCGCGCTACAGCGACCAGTTTGGTCTGGGTGTGGCGCTGGACCTGCAAAAGCTGTGGGGCTGGGACAACACCCAGGCGAAGATCCAGCTGACCAACCGTAATGGTCAGAATATCTCCAATGACCGTGTCGGTGATCCGCGTGCAGGGACCTTGAGTTCCTCCCAGGAAGTCTATGGCCGTGGCCATATGGTGCGTCTGACCCAATTGTGGATCCAGCACCAGTTCCTCGATGGCAAACTGGACGTCAAGGCCGGTTATTTCGGTGAAGGCGAGGACTTCAACACCTTCCCGTGCGAATTCCAGAACCTGGCGTTCTGTGGCTCGCAGGTGGGTAACTGGGCCACCAACCTCTGGTACAACTGGCCGGTCAGCCAGGCGGCGCTGCGCGTGAAGTACAACATCACGCCTGAGTTGTACGCGCAAATCGGTGCGTACAACCAGAACCCGTCGCAACTGGAGCACGGCAACGGCTTCAAGCTCAGCGGCAGCGGTACCAAGGGCACTGTGTTGCCGGTTGAGTTGGTGTGGTCGCCCAAGGTCAATGACCTGCCGGGCGAATACCGTGTGGGTTACTACAAGAGCACGGCGCCTGCCGATGACGTGAAGGTCAATATCACCAATGATGGTCAGGACTATCGCGTACGTGACAGCAAACACGGCTACTGGTTTGTCGTGCAGCAGCAGCTCACCAGCCACAACGGTGACGCTTCGCGCGGCCTGCATATCGCGGCCAACGCCACCTTCCATGACAAGCAGACCAACATCGTCGACAACTATCAGTCGCTGATGTTTGTGTACAAAGGGCCGTTCGATGCCCGGCCCAAGGATGACATCGGCATTGGCGCCGCCCGTATTCATGTCAACGATGACGTGAAGAAAAGCGCCGAGCTGATCAATGCGTCCATCGGTGCCACCGACTACAGCGACCCCTTGTACACGCCGCTGCGCAATACCGAGTACAACTACGAACTCAACTACGGCTTCCACGTGACCAACTGGCTGACGGTGCGTCCAAACCTGCAGTACATCACTCACCCGGGTGGTGTGGACCAGGTAGACAACGCATTGGTGGCCGGACTGAAAATTCAGTCGACGTTCTAAATGCGCTAAGCTCCTTGTTTTTCCAGCGGATAGCCTTGGCTATCCGCTTTTTTTCGGGGCTGCACCCCCCGGCGCATGATTTTCAGGACTGCGGCACATGCATGAGCATCCGCTTCACCGTTTTTTCAAATCCAGACGCGAGCAGCCGGTTTTCCAGTGGGAGCGCTTTCAGCAGCGCGACGTACTGGTGATCGATCATCCGCATTGCCAGGCGGTGTTCAGCCGTCAGGGCGCGCAGTTGCTGCACTTCCAGCCGACCGGGCAAAAACCCTGGCTGTGGTGCGCTGCCAAGTGGCCGCAAGTGGGTGCGATACGTGGTGGGGTACCGATCTTCTGGCCCTGGTATGGCCGTCACCCCAGTGAAAACGCCTGGCCATCCCATGGCTGGGCGCGGTTGATCGACTGGAAGCTGCTCGACAGCAGCAGCGACGAAGAAGGGGTGACCTTGCACTGGCGCTTGCAGCTGTGCGATTGGCAGGTGGATTTGCATGCGCGATTGGGCGAAGAAATGGAGCTGCGCCTGAGCACCGAGCATCAGGACGACGAGCCTTGCCAGGTGAGCCAGGCGTTGCGCGCTTACTGGCGAATTGGTGATGTTGCTGAGGTAGCGCTGTCCGGTCTGGACGGAGCGCACGGCTACGACCAGTTGAACCGTGAGGTATGCCAGCAGAAAGGCGAGTTACGGGTGGGAGGTGGTTGTCAGCGGGTGTTCCAGCATGACGGCGAAATGCAGCTCAATGACCATGCCTGGCAACGGGCTTTGAGCATCGACACGGGTGATCAGGGCAGCACGGTGGTCTGGCATCCCGGCAAGCGGCCGTTGCTGGGGGTGAGCTGGAACGAAGTGATGGGCTTTGTGTGTGTGGAGTCCACGAGTGGCGGTACCCATAACCAGGCCCTTGCCCCGGGCGAGCAGGCTCATTTGAGCTTGCAGGCGAGGGCGGGGCTTTGCAGCGTCTGATGGGGCATTACCAAGCGCTTGCCTAGTTGAACTCATCGCCCACCGGATAGCGGCTGGCGTTGAGGCTTTCCTTGATTTTGCGCAGGTGTGGCTGGAAGTCCACGCCGCGGCGCAGGGTCATGCCGGTTGCCAGTACATCCAGTACGGTCAGCTGGATGATGCGCGAGGTCATCGGCATATAGATGTCGGTGTCTTCGGGCAGCGGGATGTTCAGGCTCAGGGTGCTGGCCTTGGCCAGTGGCGAGTTTTCCGCAGTTAGCCCCAGTACCGAGGCACCGTTGGCGCGCGCAATGCGAGCCACTTCTACCAGTTCACGGGTGCGACCGGTGTAGGAAATAATCACGAACAATTCACCCGTGTGCGCCACCGAGGCGATCATGCGCTGCATCAGCACGTCGGCGTGGGCGGTGACGGCCAGGTTGAAGCGGAAGAACTTGTGTTGCGCATCCAGTGCCACCGGTGCAGATGCGCCCAAGCCAAAAAAGTGGATCTGCCGGGCCTGGATCAGCAAGTCGACGGCGCGGCTGATAAGGTTGGGGTCCAGTGCCTGGCAGGCACTGTCCAGCGAGGCGATGGCGCTGCCGAAGATTTTTTGTGTATACGCGGCCGGATTATCGTCTGCCTCTACCGCGCGGCTCACGTAAGCTGCGCCGCTGGCCAGGCTTTGTGCCAGTTGCAGCTTTAACTCGGGGTAGCCGCTGACACCAAATGAACGGCAGAAACGGTTAACCGTGGGTTCGCTGACAGAAGCTGCCTGCGCCAGGGCGGCGATGCTGAATCGGGTCGCCTGCTGCGGGTTCTGCAAAATGATTTCGGCCACTTTGCGCTCGGCCTTGTTCAGGTCTTCGAGGCGGCCCTTGATCTGTTCGAGTAAATTTCGCACGCGGTCCATTTATGGTCCTTGGGTCAGCGATGCAAGAACCGGACTAAAGCGGTTCTGGAAGGTGGCCTATCCTACTGGTGGCCTGTGACGACCACTAGCAGGAATCTGTATTTTGAGAAAATGTTGTGTTTATTACTACATTTTTCCTTGAGTGATACCTTGAAAAAAGGTATTTGTAGCTTAACTTGATAAAAGAACAAACATCATGCCTTCGATTACGGTTGAACCGTGCACCTTTGCCTTGTTCGGCGCCCTTGGCGATCTGGCCCTGCGCAAGCTGTTTCCTGCCTTGTACCAACTGGATCGTGCCGGTCTGCTGCATGCCGACACACGCATTCTCGCGCTGGCCCGAGAGCCGGGCGAGGCTTCCACGCACCTGGCGCATATCGACAGCCAGTTGCGCCAGTATCTGGGCGAGAAGGAAATCGAAGTCGAAGCATTGAACCGCTTCCTGGCTCGCTTGAGCTACCTGCATGTGGATTTTTTCAAGACTGAAGATTACCTGGCGCTGGCTGAAATGGCCGGCACAGAGCAGCGCCTGATCGCTTACTTCGCCACTCCGGCGGCTGTGTACGGTGCCATTTGCGAGAACCTGTCCGCGGTCGGCCTGGCTGAAAACACCCGTGTGGTGCTGGAAAAGCCCATCGGTTCGGATCTTGAGTCTTCGCGCAAGGTCAACGATTCCGTGGCGCAGTTCTTCCCCGAGAACCGCACTTACCGCATCGACCACTACCTGGGCAAAGAGACCGTACAAAACCTGATCGCGCTGCGTTTTGCCAACAGCCTGTTCGAGACCCAGTGGAACCAGCGCTACATCTCCCACGTTGAAATCACCGTGGCCGAGAAAGTCGGCATCGAGGGCCGCTGGGGCTATTTCGACAAGGCTGGCCAACTGCGCGACATGATCCAGAACCACCTGCTGCAGTTGCTGTGCCTGATTGCCATGGACCCGCCTGCGGACCTGTCGGCCGACAGCATTCGCGACGAAAAGGTCAAAGTGCTCAAGGCCCTGGCCCCGATCAGCGCCGAAGGCCTGACCACCCAGGTGGTACGCGGCCAGTACATTGCCGGTTACAGCGAAGGTCAGTCGGTGCCGGGTTATCTGGAGGAAGAAAACTCCAACACCCAGAGTGACACCGAGACCTTTGTGGCACTGCGCGCCGATATTCGTAACTGGCGTTGGGCAGGGGTGCCGTTCTACCTGCGCACCGGCAAGCGCATGCCACAAAAGCTCTCGCAAATCGTTATCCACTTCAAGGAGCCGTCGCACTACATCTTTGCTCCCGAGCAGCGCCTGCAAATCGGCAACAAGCTGATTATTCGCCTGCAACCGGACGAAGGTATTTCCTTGCGGGTAATGACCAAGGACCAGGGCCTGGATAAAGGCATGCAACTGCGCAGCGGCCCGTTGCAATTGAATTTTTCTGACACTTATCGCAGCACACGGATTCCGGATGCTTACGAGCGCCTGTTGCTCGAAGTCATGCGCGGCAACCAGAACCTGTTTGTACGCAAAGATGAAATTGAAGCGGCATGGAAATGGTGCGACCAGTTGATCGCCGGCTGGAAAAAGTCCGGTGATGCGCCCAAGCCTTACGCGGCGGGGTCCTGGGGGCCGATGAGTTCCATTGCACTGATTACGCGGGACGGGAGGTCTTGGTATGGCGATATCTGATTTGAAACTGCCTGAAGGTGTGAGCTCGCACACCTTCAAGAACCCGGCGTTGTTGGCCGAAGGGCTGGCAACAAAAGTTGCCGGGCAATTGAACCAGGCTATCGCCGAGCAGGGCGTTGCCACTCTGGTGGTGTCCGGCGGCCGCAGCCCGGTGGCGTTTTTCCAAAGCTTGATCAAGCAGCCGGTCGATTGGTCGAAAGTGGTTGTCAGCCTGGCGGATGAACGCTGGGTGCCGGTCGAGCATGCCGACAGCAACGCGGGCCTGCTTAAAAAGCATCTGCTCCAAGGCCCGGCGGCCAAAGCCCGTTTTGTCGGCTTGTATAACGCTGCAGCCACGGTAGAAAAGGCTGCGCTGGAGGCCGATCAGGGGCTGGCCGAGTTGCCGCCGATCGATGTGCTGATCCTGGGTATGGGCGATGACGGGCATACCGCGTCGCTGTTCCCCAATAGCCCGAATCTGAGTGAAGCCCTGCAACTGGACAACCCGCGTCGTTGCTGGGCGATGCTGGCGCCAACGGTGCCGCACCAGCGTCTGAGCATGAGTCGCAGCCTGTTGGCGAGCGCGAAGCACAAGGTGCTGTCGATCCAGGGCCAGTCCAAATTGAACACCCTCAACGAAGCGCTGGGGGGCACAGATGTTGCCGCCTTGCCGATTCGTGCCTTCCTGCAACCTACGTTAGAGATTTACTGGTGCCCATGAGCCAAGGATCAGCTGCCATGACAACAACAATTGCGAACGTATCGATGGCGGATAAAGTCGCCCTGATCGACAGCCTGTGTGAGCGAGCACGAATTCTGCCGGTGATTACCATTGCCCGCGAACAAGACATCCTGCCTTTGGCGGATGCGCTGGCGGCCGGTGGTCTGACGGCGCTGGAAGTGACCCTGCGTTCGGCGTTCGGCCTCAAGGCCATTCGTATCCTGCGTGACCAGCGCCCTGAGCTGGTGACAGGTGCGGGTACCGTACTGGATCGCCATATGCTGGCGGCGGCGGAAGACGCCGGTTCGCAATTTATTGTTACTCCGGGCATTACCCGTGACTTGCTCGAGGCCAGTGTTGCCAGCGACATTCCGCTGCTGCCGGGCATCAGCAATGCTTCCGGGATCATGGAAGGCTATGGCTTGGGTTACCGCCGTTTCAAACTGTTCCCTGCAGAAGTCAGCGGCGGTGTAGCGGCGATCAAGGCCCTGGGCGGCCCTTTTGGCGAAGTGAAATTCTGCCCGACCGGCGGTGTTGGTCCGGCTAATATCCGCAACTACATGGCCTTGAAAAACGTGATGTGCGTGGGCGGTAGCTGGATGCTGGACAGCGAATGGATCAAGAACGGCGACTGGGCCCGAATCCAGGAATGCACCGCTGAGGCGCTTGCCCTGCTGGATTGATGTTTTAGTTACGAATGTGTTGTGTGTTCTACGGTTTTTGGTGCGCTTGGTCGGCGCACCTTTTTTTTGCCTGAAAAATACCCGCTCCCACAAGGTTATGTGTGAGCTTGCGAAAGCTCGCGCAGCGCCCGCACCAGTTGGTTGATGTCATCCAGCGTGGTGGCAAAGCCCACTGTTACCCGGATACAACTGCCACACGCCGAACCGTTGCGGGCTACGGTGAACAGGTTGTAGTCCTTGAGCAGGCGATCAACCATCGGTTGTTGATCCTGCACATGGGTAAAGCGCAGCGAAGTGATTGCGCAATACAAGCGCGGATCATCGTTGACCAGCACTTCAATGCCCTCGATCTTGCGCGCCTCGCTGACCCACAGGTTGCGCAGGTAGTTGAGTCGGGCACCCTTGCCTCGGGCGCCACCCATCTCATGGTGTTCCTGCAGCACCTTGGTCAGGGTTAGCCAGGCGGGGATGTTGACCGTGCCATAAACGGCGCGGTTGCGCACATCCGGCTCGGGGTAGCGCTCATTGCCCATATCGGGGTCAATGTCGCCCAGGCGCTGGGGATCGATATACATCAGGCCCAGGGTCAGCGGCGCGCCAATCCATTTATGCAGGTTGAAACCGGCAAAGGCCACACCCAGTGCCGGCAGGTCCAGTTCGATCTGCCCCAGGGCATGGGCACTGTCCAGAATCACGTCAACCCCATGCTCTTTTGCCGCAGCAACAATGGCCTCCACGGGCATGACCAGGCCAGTGCGATGGGTAACGTGAGTGAGCGCCATCAGCTTGATCCGCGGGTTACGTTCAAATGCCTGGCGATAGCTGGCCACCAGGCTTTCAAACGTGGCTGGGTGCGTGTGGGAGATTTCGATAATTTCCAGGCCGCGTTGGCGTGCCACTCCACGCATGGCGTATTCGACGCTGTGGTATTCCAGGTCGCTGATCAGCAATTGATCGCCCGTTTGCAGGCCATTGTAGTTGCGGATCAATGATTGCAGGCCGTCAGACGCGCAAAAGGTCAGCGCCAGGCCGGCAGGGGCTACACCAAGCAACCCCGCCAGCGAGTCGCGAATTTCCAGGCCCTGAGTGGTATCGAAGTGCTGGCGCACAGGCACCGAGTTGTTGCGGTTAATAAAGTCGATATTACGCTGGTAGTCCTGTGCCACGTCGCGGGTCATACGCCCGAAGTAGCCGTTCTCCAGATTGATCGGGCCGGGCGCAAGGTCGTAGCGCTCGGCAATTGCTTGCCAGAAGTGTTCGTCGCGGGCGTTGTCTTCAATCCTTGGCATGGGGCAGCTCTATCAATGGCGGGGTTTGGGTTTTCCGTGTTTGGCGCGTAACGGGTCGAGCAGGTCCGACAGGCCGTTATGATCAATCTCTTGCATCAGGGCCAGCAAGCCGCCCAGTTCTCCGTGGGGGAAACCTTCACGGGCGAACCAGTTGAGGTACTGGCCGGGCAGGTCGGCGATGATTCGGCCCTTGTATTTGCCGAAGGGCATTTCACGAGTGACCAGCAGTTCGAGTTTTTCGGGGTTCATGCAGCGGCCCTTAGATGGGTAAAGCTGTGGAAATCAAAATACAGGCAATTTGCATGAAGGCCAATTGACAGATCATGCATATAAACCGGATACAGATTTTTTGATATTTATTAAGTCATTGATATTTAAGGATTTTATTTAATTATAAAACTGGCACGAGCCCTGCAACCTCTATTGCACGATCCTCAACCTTGTAAGGAATTGAACAATGACTGACCTTAATAAAGAAGCCATTAGCATCCTGAACGATCTGATCGAAACCAGCAAAGACGGCCAGGAAGGGTTTAAAAGCTGTGCCGAAGATATCAAGCACCCGGAGCTGAAGGCTCTGTTTGCCAAGCGTTCAGCCGATTGCGCTGCCGCAGCTGCCGAACTTCAGGCTCAAGTTCGAGCCCTGGGTGGTGACCCGGAAACCAGCACCAGCGTGGCCGGTGACTTGCATCGCCGTTGGGTGGATGTGAAGTCCGTGTTTACCGGCAAAGACGAAGAAGCGGTGCTCAACGAAGCCGAGCGCGGCGAAGATCATGCGCTGAAGGCTTATAAAGAAGCGCTGGAAAAAATCAGCAAGCACAACCTGGTCGGCATTCGTGATCTGGTAGAGCGCCAGTACCACGGCGTGCAACGCAACCACGATCAGGTTAAGGCGCTGCGCAATCAGGCCCGTGCCCGTGCATGATTAGCTTGAAGCTGTAGTTCCAAAAATGTGGGAGCGGGCTTGCTCGTGATGCAAAAACTCGATTGATCAGAATGATCGAGTTGATGCTATCGCGAGCGAGCCCGCTCCCACATTGCGTTTTAGCCAATGCTGATCGCAGGCAGTACCGGCAGGGTCACGGTTTGTTGCTTGCGTGGCGCAATGATTTCGGCCTCGCCATCAACAACGATTTCATCGCGCTGGTTGAACACGCGAGTAGCAATGCGCACACGGAACTTGGGCAGTTTTTCCAGGATTTCCAGGCGCACGGTGAGGGTGTCACCGATTTTCACCGGTTTCTGAAAGCTCATTTGCTGGCCGACATAGATGGTGCCCGGGCCAGGCAGCTCGCAGGCTACGGCAGCACTTATCAGCGCACCACTGAACATGCCATGGGCAATACGCTCCTTGAACATGGTGGCGGCGGCGAACTCGGGGTCGAGGTGCACCGGATTGTGGTCGCCGGACATGGCCGCAAAAAGCTGAATGTCACGCTCTCCGACGGTTTTGCTGTAGCTGGCTGTCTGGCCGACTTCGAGGGCTTCGTACGGGGTGTTGGTAACCTGAGTCATCTAGCGCATGTCCTGTGACGAGTGTTTGGTTTTAAAGCTATGATTTTAAAAGCTTTTTAGGTGTAAATCTGTTTTTCGCTCATTCGCTTCGCGACGGGCGGGAGTGGCTCAATGCCTGATTTAGCCACTTAATTACATCAGCCATGACTTCATCGCGGTTGGTTTCGTTGAAGAGTTCATGCCGCGCTTGCGGATACAGATTCAGTTGCAACTGACGATTGCCGGCATTTCGCAATGCCCTGGCTAGATCAGTGAGACGCTTGCCTTCACTCACCGGATCACATTCGCCGCCGATTATCAGCAGCGGCAGGCCCGGATCGATCTGAGCGAGATTGGACGCTTTGCTGATTTGCTGCAACCCGCCGAGCAGGTCGATCCACAGTTGGTTGGTGCACCGAAAGCCGCACAGGGGGTCGCTGGCGTAGGCATCGACCTGGGCCGGATCGCGGCTGAGCCAGTCATACTGCGTGCGATTGGGTTTGAAGGCCTTGTTGAACGAGCCGAACGACAACCATTCGATCAGCGCACTGCGGCCCTTGGCTCCCTGGCGCCAACGCTCTAGTCGGGCGATCAGGCTGGCTGCACGATAGAGCGCCACCGGCTGGAAATTCGAAGCACTCAGAATCACCCCTTGCAGGCTGGCACTGTGATGCATCACATACGCCTGCGCGATATAGCTGCCCATGCTGTGCCCGAGCAAAAAAACCGGTATGCCAGGGTGGGCCTGGCCGATATGCCGGCTCAGGCTGGCCACGTCGCTGACCACCGCGCACCAGCCATCATTGTCGGCAAAATAGCCCAGGGTGCCGCGCTCGGCTGTTTTACCGTGACCGCGCTGATCATGGGCATACAGGGCAAAACCGGCAGCACACAGGGCCTGGCCCAGGTGCGCATAACGGCCACTGTGTTCGGCCATGCCATGAGCCAGCAGGACAACAGCCCTGGGTGTACTGTCCGGCAGCCACTGGTTAACGAAAAGACCGCTGCGGTCATTCGCTTCCAGCCAGAAAGTCTCAGGGGTCATGGCATTTCCTTTAATTATTGTCGTACCAGTGTATAGCGCATTTGCAAGGGGGCCAGTTAACGGGCGTTTACCCGGCAATAAGATTCAAGATGTAAATGGCGAAGATCGCTGTATTTGCCTACAACTTTATAACTGTTAACGTCCGCAAGCTCCGCTTTTCATTCGACACGAGACGCGGCCAGGCACACTCAGGTACGAGGATAAAAACAATGCAACCTGATTTCTGGAATGACAAACGTCCCGCCGGTGTACCGCTGGATATCGACATGACGGCTTTTAAATCGGTTGTTGACGTGTTTGAGCGCTCCTGCAAAAAGTTTGCGGATCGCCCGGCCTTCAGCAATCTGGGAGTGACCATCACCTATGCCGAGCTTGAGCGCCACAGTGCCGCGTTTGCCGGTTATCTGCAGGAGTACACCGATCTCAAGCCGGGCGACCGTATTGCCGTACAAATGCCCAACACCCTGCAATATCCGATTGCCGTGTTCGGAGCCATGCGTGCAGGCCTGATTGTGGTCAATACCAACCCGCTCTACACCTCGCGCGAGATGCGCCATCAGTTCAAGAGCGCCGGGATTCGGGCGCTGGTGTACCTGAACATGTTCGGCAAGCGGGTACAGGAAGTGCTGCAAGACACCGAAATCGACTACCTGATCGAAGCCAGAATGGGCGACATGATGCCGGCCGCCAAAGGCTGGATCACCAACCTGGTGGTCGACAAGGTGAAAAAACTGGTGCCTGCCTATCAGTTGCCCCAGGCCATTTCCTTCAAGAGCGTCTTGCGCCGGGGCGCGGGGCAGGTGATCCGCCCGTTGGCGGTAACGCTGGATGATATCGCCGTCCTGCAGTACACCGGCGGCACCACCGGCCTGCCCAAGGGCGCGATGCTCACCCATGGCAATCTGGTCGCCAATATGCAGCAGTTGCGCGCCTGCCTGTCCCAGCATGGCGCCGACGGCCAGCCGATGCTCAAGGACGGCCGCGAGATCATGATCGGCCCGCTGCCGCTGTACCATATCTATGCATTCACGGCCAATTGCATGGGCATGATGGTCACCGGCAACCATAACGTGCTGATCACCAACCCGCGTGACATCAAGGGTTTTATCAAGGAACTGAAAAACTGGAAGTTCACCTGCTTCCTGGGGCTCAACACCTTGTTTGTTGCACTGATGGACCACCCGGATTTCAAGGACGTGGATTTTTCCAGGCTCAAAATTACCAACTCGGGCGGTACTGCGCTGGTCAAGGCGACGGCTGAACGCTGGGAGAAACTCACCGGGTGCCGCATCGTCGAAGGTTACGGCCTGACGGAAACCTCGCCGGTGGCCAGCGCCAACCCCTGCGGCCAGCTGGCACGGCTGGGCACGGTGGGCATGCCGGTGCCGGGCACCGCCATGAAGGTGATCAGCGATGAGGGGGTTGATCTGGGGCTGGGTGAGCGCGGCGAGTTATGCGTCAAAGGCCCGCAAGTGATGAAGGGCTACTGGCAAAACCCCGAGGCCACGGCCGAAGTACTGGATGCCGAGGGCTGGTTCAAGACCGGTGATATCGCCGTGATTGATCCGGACGGTTTTGTCCGCATCGTCGATCGCAAGAAAGACCTGATTATTGTCTCCGGCTTTAATGTGTACCCCAACGAAATCGAGGACATCGTGATGGCGCATCCCAAAGTTGCCAATTGCGCGGTTATCGGCGTCCCCGACGAGCGCACGGGGGAGGCGGTTAAACTGTTTGTGGTGCCGCGCGCAGGCGGGGTGACCGTTGAGGAGCTCAAGGCCTACTGCAAGGAAAATTTCACCGGTTACAAGGTGCCCAAGCAAATAGTGTTGCGTGATGCTTTGCCCATGACGCCGGTGGGAAAAATCCTGCGACGGGAGTTACGGGATACCGCCTGATTCGTTCATCATGGCGACAGACGCTCGCAGGCTGAAAGGCCGCGGGCGTTTTTTTATGCCTATGATAAGGGGCTGTAATACCTGATATAGAGGGGTTTATCGGTTAATAGAGTGTTTATACTAATGATGACTTTGGATTGTCCTACAGTCAGGTTGGTGACTCTAAACCCGGTTTTTGGCTCTAGGCGGCCTTTGGCAAAGCTGCTACTCTCGGCGCGCTTTGTGACTTCAGGGTAAGTGAAAGTCAGAGCTGTCCATTATAAAAATCAAACAAATAAGAACCGCACCCGATGCGGTGAAGAATTCGCGACGCTGAGGAGTGGGCTTCCATGATTGAAGGCTTTTGGAAGGATAAGTACCCAGCTGGGATTGCTGCTGAAATCAATCCAGATGAATATCCAAATATTCAGACGGTACTGCGGGAATCTTGCCAGCGTTTCGCCGATAAACCGGCGTTCAGTAACCTCGGCAAAACCATTACCTACGGTGAGCTCTATGAGCAGTCGGGCGCTTTTGCAGCCTGGTTGCAGCAGCACACCGACTTGCAGCCGGGCGATCGCATCGCCGTGCAGCTGCCCAACCTGTTGCAATACCCGATTGCTGTGTTCGGAGCCATCCGCGCCGGTTTGATTGTGGTCAACACCAACCCGCTGTACACCGCGCGGGAAATGGAACACCAGTTCAAGGATTCCGGTGCCAAGGCACTGGTGTGCCTGGCGAACATGGCGCATCTGGCTGAAAAAGTCGTGCCCCAGACGTCGGTCAAGTATGTGATCGTCACCGAAGTGGCTGACATGCTGTCGCCTTTCAAGCGGGTGCTGATCAATAGCGTCATCAAGTACGTGAAAAAGATGGTCCCTGCTTATCATTTGCCACAGGCCGTCAAGTTCAACGACGTGCTGAGCAAAGGCCAGGGCCAGCCGGTCAAGGAAGCCAGCCCGGTGAGCAGTGATGTTGCCGTGCTGCAATACACGGGCGGCACTACCGGTGTGGCCAAGGGCGCGATGCTGACCCATCGCAACCTGATCGCCAACATGTTGCAGTGCAAGGCATTGATGGCCTCCAACCTCGATGAAGGTTGTGAAATCCTGATTACGCCTTTGCCGCTGTATCACATCTACGCCTTTACCTTTCACTGCATGGCGATGATGCTACTGGGCAATCACAACGTATTGATCAGTAACCCCCGTGATTTACCGGCGATGGTCAAAGAGCTGTCCAAGTGGAAATTCACCGGTTTTGTCGGCCTCAATACCCTGTTTGTGGCGCTGTGCAACAGCGAGGCGTTCCGCAAGCTGGATTTCTCGGCCCTCAAAGTGACGCTCTCGGGTGGCATGGCCTTGCAACTGTCGGTGGCCGAGCGCTGGAAGACCGTGACCGGTTGCCCGATCTGCGAAGGTTATGGCATGACCGAGACCAGTCCGGTAGCCACGGTCAACCCGGCCCAGAGCATTCAGATCGGTACCATTGGCATTCCGGTGCCTTCGACCCTGTGCAAAGTGATTAACGATGCCGGCGAAGAGCTGCCGCTGGGTGAAGTCGGCGAGCTGTGCATCAAGGGCCCGCAGGTCATGAAAGGCTACTGGGAGCGTCCTGACGCCACCGCCGAGATCATGGACAGCGAAGGCTGGTTGAAATCCGGTGATATCGCAGTGATTCAGCCTGATGGCTACATGCGTATCGTTGATCGCAAAAAAGACATGATTCTGGTGTCGGGCTTCAATGTTTACCCCAACGAGCTGGAAGACGTGATGGCCTCCTTGCCGGGCGTATTGCAGTGCGCTGCAATCGGTATTCCGGACGAGAAGACCGGTGAGCTGATCAAGGTGTTTATCGTGGTCAAGCCGGGTATGACGCTGACCAAGGAACAGGTCATGACGCATATGCGTGCCAACCTGACGGCTTACAAGGCGCCCAAGTTCGTCGAGTTCCGCGACAGCTTGCCGACCACCAACGTGGGCAAGATCCTGCGTCGTGAGTTGCGAGACGAAGAACTGAAAAAGCTGGGCCTCAAGAAGTAACAGGCCTGGATACGAAAAATCCCCGCAATGCGGGGATTTTTCGTTTTGATACGGTGAAGGTCTGTTGTAGCAGCTGCCGAAGGAACACTGCAACTGTGGGAGCGAGCCTGCTCGCGAAGGTCGTTCGCGAGCAGGCTCGCTCCCACAATAGGGCTTGACCTGCAACAGAGTATCTACAGGTCGGCCACAGGTTTTGGCCTTTGGGTTTATTTCTGTAAAAACTGTGCGAAGTTGACGCCAGTACCTGTAGGACGCACGTCCTGCAGATAGGAGTCCTTGTCTGCACTCAACTCCAGGCTCATGGTCGGCGTACGCTTGTGCGTTGCACGTACTACCATGCCTTCGCGTTTTTCACGCAGGAATGCAGTCGTTACCTTCAGGTGCAGCAGTTCGTCGGTGCTTGGGGTGTGCAGGAGCAGATGCACCCATTCGTACTGGCCGACGGCCAGGCGCGCCAGCGGAATATCGAACCACCAGATGTTCTTGTTGGTGTTCAGTGCGGCGAAATGGCAGTTGTTGACGCCGAGTACCGCGCCGCCGAGTTCCTGGTTCCTGCGGGCAATAGCCAGCTTTTTATCGAGTTTCATAACCTTCCTACAATTGCGGATCTTCAGCGCCATAGCCTGAATACGTCGCGTATTCTCGGGGGTTAGCGGGCAAACATAAAGCCCAACCTGCGCTGATCGACGAAATGATGTGCAGAAAATAAATGAAACTCGATGCCGGACCACAAGGTCAATGTTGGGTTGGCCTTTTTACGGGTTTGGCGATCCGGTATTTTCAAAGTCGCCAATTGGGCTACTTTTAGGTAAAACCCTTCGCTTGGAGGCGTGTTGACCTCATTAACGATGCGGCGAAAGGAGACGCTATGTTATTCCCAGGCTTGAACGGCCTGCCTTTGGGCAAAGTCTTGATCCGAACGGTCAAGGAATTTATCGACGATGAAATGTCGACCTACGCCTCGGCGCTGGCCTATCAAATGCTGTTTTCGTTATTCCCTTTCATTCTGTTCCTGATTGCATTGATCGGTTTTTTGCATCTGCCAGACTTCTTTACCTGGTTGCGCCTGCAGTCCGAACTGGTACTGCCGCCGCAAGCGCTGGAGCAGGTCAACCCGGTGATCGACCAGTTGCAGCAATCCAAGGGCGGATTGCTTTCGGTAGGTATCGTCATTGCGCTATGGACGGCTTCTGCGGGTGTGCGCCTGATGATGAGCGCAATGAATGCTGCCTACGACGTGGTTGAAGGGCGCCCTGTCTGGAAACGTTTTCCGCTGTCGATTTTCTACACGATCGGCATTGCCGGCATGCTGCTGGTCGCCGCCGCACTGATGGTGCTCGGACCGCAGGTGATGAGCTGGCTGGCGGGGCAGGTGGGGCTTGAAGACTTTGTGGTCACGCTGTGGACCATCCTGCGCTGGCCGGCGATTATTTTGCTGATGATGGTGGCAGTGGCGTTGATGTATTACGTGATGCCCGATGTTGAGCAGAAATTCCGTTTTATTACCCCGGGCTCGGTGCTGGCGGTAGTGGTCTGGATTGTGGCTTCCTTGGGGTTTGCCTTTTATGTCAAAACCTTCGCGGACTACAACGCCATGTATGGCAGTATCGGTGCAATCATCGTGCTGTTGCTTTACTTCTACATTTCGGCCGCGGTGCTGTTGCTGGGCGCTGAAATGAATGCTGTGATCGAACATATGTCGGCTGAAGGCAAAAATCCGGGCGAGAAGACATTCGATGAGTCTGCCGACCCTGATCCAAAGCAGCATGTCTCCGGCCTTGGCCGCGACCACTCCCTTAAATCCACTTCTGATGAAACCTGACCATGATTCGTGAAATCCTGAAAATGGGTGATGAGCGTTTATTACGTGTGGCCCAACCGGTGCCGGATGAGATGTTCGACACGCCAGAACTCTGGCAACTGCTCGACGACATGTTGCAGACCATGGAACACGCTGGCGGCGTGGGCCTGGCAGCGCCGCAGATTGGCGTTGACCTGCAGCTGGTGGTGTTCGGTTTCGAGCACAGCGAGCGTTACCCGGATGCCGAAGCCGTGCCGCAGACCATTCTGATCAACCCGCTGATCACGCCGCTGAGCCCGGCAGTTGAAGAGGACTGGGAGGGTTGCCTGTCGGTGCCGGGTCTGCGTGGGGTCGTGGAGCGCTTCCACAAGATCCGCTACGAAGGTTTCACCCCCAAGGGTGAGCCAATCGTACGGATTGCAGAGGGGTTTCATGCGCGGGTCGTGCAGCATGAGTGCGATCACTTGATCGGTCGTCTGTATCCGTCACGGATCAAGGACTTCAGCAAGTTCGGTTTTATTGAGGTGCTGTTTCCTGATCTGGATCCGCACACCAAGGAGTAAGGCCCATCGCTATCATCGCTTTGTTGCGTTGATAGCGAACCAGCCGCTCATGCAGGGCATGGGGCAATTCCACGTCCAGGCTAAACCCCAGCTTTTCATAAAACCCCTGCAACTGCGGGTCGCAGAACAACCAGATCGGGCCATCGACGGCAGCTATTGCCTGGCTGACCAGATCGCCAGCTACCCCTTGGCCGCGTAGCGCTGGCGCGACAAAAAGCCCGGTCAGCCAGTGGCCGTGAGCCATTGGCCGCAAACATAAACCGGCAATAATCCCCTCTTTGCGGGCGACCCATAACTGCGCTTCCCTGACCGCCTTCATCGATGATTGATGTGTGCGATAAAACTTGTTCATCAGTGGCCATAAAGCCGCTTCAAGCGGGGCGTAAATAATGGCAGTCATAAGTCCACAGGCTCGGGGGAGGGGCGCGCAGTATAAATAACTAAAAGGCAGATTTCTGCGGGTTATCTGAATAGTGTGGGTGATCTGTATTCGGAATTAAAGGGTACACATACGCATTCATTTCGAAATAACCGACTTTAAATGAAAGTTCACCATGGATCAGTGCTATACCTCAGTGAACAACCCTGGTTACTGGAGTGCATAACATGTCCAAAGGTATGGATTCAAAGAAAGCAGCGAAGAAAAAGCCGGCTAAAACAGCCGATGAAAAACGCGCTGACAAGAAAGCCAAAAAAACTGACACCGGATTGTTTGGTCATTAAGTGGATTTACCGGGGCTCGCTCCTCGGGGCCCTGTCACTTTTAATACTGCATCATCCATTTGGTAAATTTTTAAAGCGTGAGCGTTCCGTCGCAGGTTGATGGCCATTTGCTTGCGCGCGTCATTTGGCTAGCTATGCTCCATGTTTACGGGGTCGTAGCCATAAGTGCTCAAACCCTCGAAGTGCGTACAGCTCTAACGTTAAGAGTGAGATACCCAGCTGATTGGCTGCGTCTTGAAACTTTTGAATTATCAATAGACAGCACCTCCAGGGATTGAGCCATGTTTAATTCGCATCGCAAAGCCGATCTGCTCGAAAATCAACGTCTTAGCGGCTTATTAAATGACATGGCCGCTAAAGTGCAGGCTATCAGCCGTTCCATGGCAATTATTGAGTTCGCCCCTGACGGCACCATTCTGGATGCCAACGAGAATTTTTGTCGGGTTGTGGGTTATTCCGCTGACGAGATTCGGGGCAAGCACCATCGGCTATTTTGCGAAGCGGCTTACGTTAAATCCAGTGAGTACAACAATTTCTGGCGGGACCTGGCCCGAGGCGAACCTTTGAGCGGCACCTTTTCACGGCTCGACAAGGCGGGGCGTGAGGTGTGGCTGGAAGCCAGCTACATGCCCATCGTCGGCGCTGACCAGCACGTTGTGCGTGTCATCAAGGTGGCTTCGGATGTCACAGATCGAATCAATAAAGAACACGAAACCCAGAGCATCGTAAACGCCCTGAGCCGGTCGATGGCGGTGATCGAGTTTTCACCGGATGGGCGGGTAATCAATGCCAACCAGAACTTCCTCGACACAATGCATTACTCGCTGAGCGAAATTGTCGGCCAGCATCACGGCATGTTCTGTCGTCGAAGCGAGGCCGAGTCAGCCGGCTACAAGGCTTTCTGGGCCTCGCTCAATCGCGGCGAGTACCATTCCAGACGATTTGAGCGGGTCGACAAACACGGTCATACGGTGTTTCTCGAGGCCTCCTATAACCCCATCTTCGATGCCAGGGGGCGCCTGTACAAAGTGGTGAAATTCGCCAGTGATATCACTGCTCAGGTCACCAACCTGCAGACTGCCGCCGAATCGGCCCACAGCACTTCGGTGCAAAACGATGCCTGCGCGCAGAAGGGCTCGCAGGTGGTGCAGCAAACCGTGCAAATCATCGAGGCCATTTCCAAAGACCTTAATGAAGCAGCGCAGAGCATTGATGCGGTAAGCAAACAGTCGGACAGTATCGGCAAGATCGTGCAGACCATTCGTGGTATTGCGGATCAAACCAATTTACTGGCGCTCAATGCCGCGATCGAGGCAGCGCGGGCGGGGGAGCACGGGCGCGGCTTTGCCGTGGTGGCCGATGAGGTCAGAAGCCTTGCGGCGCGCACCAGTGCGGCCACCCTGGAAATTGTCGAAGTGGTGCGTCGAAATCATGATCTGTCGCTGAGCGCTGTGACCAGCATGCAGTCGAGCCTTAGCCGCACAGGGCTTGGTGTTGAGCTGGCAAATGAGGCCGGGGAAGCGATTCTGGAAATCCAGCAAGGCTCCCGGCATGTGGTCGATGCCATCAGCCAGTTCAACTCGACGTTGCAACTGCATTAAAGCTGTACTGTGTACATGATGAGGGTGAGGGGCTTTAACTGCTTTCACGCACCATGAGTTCAAAGCCCATGTCCTGAACAGGGTTGGCAACTTTATTGCCTGCCATCAGTGTCAGCATCTGCTCGGCTGCGCGACGGCCAATGGCTTCCCGGGGCGTACGAATACTGCTCAGGCGAGGCACCATAAACTCTGAAGACGGGAGGTCGTTAAAGCCCAGTACGGCGATTTGCTCCGGGATTTTGATGCCGATGCGTGCAGCCTCAAGCAAGGCGCCCTGGGCCAGGTCGTCGTTGCCGAAAAAGATCGCATCCACTTGTGGATGGCTGGCGAGCAATTGCAGGAACAATTCGCCCCCCAGGCCAACCGAAGACGGACGTGGCGTCAGTACTTCAAGATCAGGGTTGTACAGTCCGGCTTCCTGCAAAGTGCGGCGATAACCCTCACCGCGCAGCAACGTGCGTTGATCGAGCTGGGCGCCGATATAGGCCAGATGTCTGCGGCCACGGGAGATCAAGTGCCGGGCAGCTGTTTCACCGGCCTGCAGCTGTGAAAAGCCGACGCAGTTCAAGCCCTCGGCGGCATCCAGCTCCATCATGTACACGCAGGGTACATTGCTGGTCTCGATCATCCGCCGTGAGCTTTCCGAACGATCAAAACCGGTCAGCAGCAGGCCTCGGGGTTGGTAGGCCATATAGTTGCGCAGCAAATTTTCTTCTTCGTCACGGGAATAGTGGAAGTTGCCGATCAATACTTCAAAGCCACGGGGGCGCAACACGTCATGGATGGCTTCGAGGGTGTCTATAAAAAGCAGGTTGGACAGCGAAGGTACCAGCACCACGACAGAATGACTCTGCGCCGAAGCTAGCGCGCGGGCGGCGGGATTGACCACATAGTTCAGCTCGTCGGCAGCAACACGGACCTTTTCGGCCAGCTCCGTGGCAACGCTGCTGATACCGCGCAGGGCTCGCGAGGCGGTGATGGGGCTGACCCCCGCAAGGCGGGCAACTTCGTTAAGGGTGGGGCGACCCGTGGTCCGGGTGTTTTTATCGTTTTTGGAGGTGGTCATCAGGGCGGCTTGCCAAACAAAAAACAAGTCACTAAGGTAGCGCTGTCCTGGCGGACCCGCAATTGCCTGATTGCGTGTAAATCAGTTACCCCAGCTTTGTATGTCGAGAGCGTCTCCGCGTCTCCCCATAAAAATGAGAAATAGACGTCGGTAGCCTAAGCTTTGTGCTTTGCTTTCAAGTATTGAACGCATGAACAAAGACAGCGCTGTCTACGGACTGAGGTGTTTCATGAGTCAACCTATCACTGCTCTGGTCATCATGGGTGTTGCCGGCTGCGGCAAATCCAGCGTTAGCCAGGCATTGTGCCAGCTCAATGGCGCGACCCCGATTGAAGGCGATGCGTTTCACCCGGCGGCCAACATTGCCAAGATGAGTGCCGGTATTCCCCTGACCGATGAAGACCGTGCCGGCTGGCTTGACAGCCTGTGCGACGAATTGCGTCGTGCGGTTGCCAGTGGTCAGCGCCCGGTGCTGACCTGTTCGGCACTCAAGCTGCGTTATCGCGAGCGTTTACGCAGTGCGGTAGATGGTCTGGGTTTTGTGTTTCTGGAGCTGACCCCTGAGGTGGCGGCTGCCCGGGTGGCCGATCGTCCGGGGCACTTTATGCCCAAGACCCTGATCGACAGCCAGTTCGCTGCGCTTGAATCACCGACCAATGAATCCTTGGTGCTGACTCTGAATGCAGCCCAGATGAACGTTAAGCAATTAGCAAGCGCCGCCCGAGACTGGTGGTGCGAGCAGACGGTAATGGCAACTTCATGATGTTGTTTCAAACAGATAGCGCTATCTGCCTCGGCTGTAGCGGCACCCCCGTACTTGATAACAACAAAAAGGCAGGAGACGCCCCATGCTAGGCATGTCCCATAATACGTTTCTGCTGCTTGATGCAGTGGTGACCATTATCGGCCTGATCGTACTGATCACCCGATTCAAACTGCACCCCTTTATTGCCTTGATCATCGCCTCTGCGTTTCTGGGGCTGACGGCCGGCATGCCTGCCAACCTGATCATCAAGTCGTTCCAGGACGGTTTTGGCGGCGTGTTGGGCTTTGTCGGGATCATCCTGGCGCTGGGCACCATGCTTGGCAAAATGATGGCCGACTCCGGTGGTGCTGACCAGATCGCCCGTACCCTGATCCGTGCCTTCGGCAAGGACAAGGTGCAGTGGGCAATGATGTTTGCCGCCTTTCTGGTCGGTATTCCATTGTTCTTCGAAATCGGCTTTGTACTGCTGATTCCGCTGGTGTTTATCGTTGCGCGACGTACTGGCGTGTCGATCATCAAGATCGGTATCCCGCTGCTCGCCGGCTTGTCGGCTGTTCACGGGCTGGTACCGCCGCACCCGGGCCCGCTGCTGGCCATTGGCGTATTTGGTGCCGACATCGGCAAGACCATTCTGTACGGCCTGATTGTTGCTCTGCCTACCGCGATCATTGCCGGACCGATTTACGGTACGTTTATCGCCAAGTACATCCCGGGCCATGCATCCCAGGACCTCATGGATCAACTGGCCAGTGAGCCGGAATCCAGCACCTTGCCGAGTTTTTCCATCACCCTGATCACCGTGCTGTTGCCGGTATTCCTGATGCTGCTCAAGACGTTCGCCGACGTGGCGCTGCCCGATGGCAACTTCTTCCGTGTGTGGATGGACATGATCGGCCACCCGATCAGTGCGCTGTTGCTGGCATTGCTGCTGGCGCTGTACACCTTTGGCGCCCGCCAGGGTATCGACTCCAAACGCATCCTCAAGCTGCTGGACGCGAGCCTGGCTCCTACCGCAGCGATCATTCTGATCATTGGTGCGGGCGGCGGTTTCAAGCAGATGCTGGTAGCCAGCGGTGTGGGTGACGTGATCGGCCATATGGCGGTAAACGCGCAAATCTCGCCGATTTTGCTGGCCTGGCTGGTGGCTGCGGTGATTCGTATCGCGACGGGTTCTGCGACCGTAGCGACCATTACCGGGGCGGGGATTGTGTTGCCGGTGGTGGACATGATTCCGGGTGTGAACCGTGAGCTGCTGGTACTGGCAACCGGCGCAGGCTCGTTGATCCTGTCTCACGTCAACGACGCAGGTTTCTGGCTGGTGAAGCAGTACTTCAACATGACCGTGGCTGAAACCTTCAAGACCTGGACCGCGATGGAAACCATCCTCTCGGTTGTAGGTTTGATCTTTATTCTGCTGCTGTCGTTGGTGGTTTAAAGCACCAATAAACCTGTGGGAGCTGGTTTACCAGCTCCCACAGTCGTTTTAGCCAGCGTTAAAGCCATCAGCGCGGAACATAGCGCGAATCCCACGCAGCGCCTGACGAATGCGATCCTGATTTTCAATCAGGGCAAAGCGCACATGGTCGTCACCGTACTCCCCAAAGCCTACCCCCGGCGAAACACAGACCTTGGCATCCGCCAGCAGCTTCTTGGCGAATTCCAGTGAGCCCAGGTGGGCGTAGTGTTCGGGAATCTTGGCCCAGATATACATCGAAGCCTTCGGATTTTCGACCATCCAGCCCAGTTCGTGCAGCCCTTTGACGATCACGTTACGGCGCTGACGATACTGTTCGGCAATATCCTTCACACATTGCTGGTCACCCTCAAGTGCAGCAATTGCCGCCACTTGCAGCGGGGTAAAGGTGCCGTAGTCGTGGTAACTCTTGATTCGCGCCAGAGCATTGACCAGCTCAGGATTGCCCACCATAAAACCGATACGCCAGCCTGCCATGTTGTAGCTTTTGGACAGTGTGAAGAACTCCACGGCGATGTCCTTGGCGCCCGGTACTTGCATGATCGAAGGCGCTTTCCAGCCGTCATAGACGATATCGGCGTAGGCCAGATCGTGCACAACCAGCACATCATATTGCTTGGCCAGGGCCACCACGCGCTCGAAGAAATCCAGTTCGACACACTGCGCCGTCGGGTTGGACGGGAAGCCCAGGATCATCATTTTCGGTTTGGGGATGGAGCCGCGGATAGCTTTTTCCAGCTCGGCAAAAAAGTCCACGCCGGGGATCAGCGGTACCGAACGCACCTGGGCACCGGCAATCACGGCACCGTAGATATGAATCGGGTAGCTGGGGTTGGGCACCAGCACGGTGTCGCCCTGATCCAGGGTGGCAAGCATCAAGTGCGCCAGGCCTTCCTTGGAGCCGATGGTGACAATGGCTTCGTGCTCGGGATCGATCTCAACGTTATAACGGTCGGCATACCAGCGCGAAATGGCCCGGCGCAGGCGTGGAATTCCCCGCGAAGTCGAGTAGCCGTGAGTGTCTTCACGCTGCGCGACGGTGCAGAGTTTTTCGACGATGTGGGGAGGTGTCGGGCCGTCAGGGTTACCCATGCTGAAGTCGATGATGTCTTCGCCACGACGACGGGCGGCCATCTTCAGCTCGGCAGTGATATTGAAAACATAGGGGGGGAGTCGATCTATGCGCGCAAAGCGTCGCGGCGAACCTTGGTCTGCCATGTGTGCCTCTGATACGTAAGCGCCCGGAACCGTCCGAGCGACGTTGACCACTGCGGTGGTCTGGACGAAACAATACGGGCGCTGATGACCTTTTGTCTAGGTGCTGTCAGCGTCTATTTTTCGCTGATCCGACCTGTATGTGGTTTTGTTCCTATACTCAGATGCTAGGTTTCCTACTTCCTCCATCGAGCATGCCCCATGGACCAACTAAAAAAGTTCGAGCTGTCAGCGCCGCGATTTGCCAAAGGCCAGTTTCAATTGATCGCGGGTTTGGGTGGCCGTTTCACTGAGGAGAGCGTTGATCGAATCCCGCTGTTATGGGAAAAATTCATTCCCGAAATCGGCAAAGTACCAAGCCAAATTGGCGATGAAACCTACGGTGTTTGTTGTAATCCTGATGGCGAGGGTGGTTTTGAATACATTGCTGGCGTGGCTATCAGCAAGCTTGATGATCTGCCTGAGCGGTATCGCTGGATTGAACTGCAGGAGCAGTCTTACGCGGTCTTTGAGCATCACGGGGCATTGGACACGCTTGGTCAGACCTTTCAGGCGATCTGGAAAGACTGGTTGCCAAATTCGGGCTACCAAGCCGCTGATGCGCCCGAGTTCGAGCGCTACAGCGCAGACTTCAATGCGGACACCGGTACGGGGCTGCTGGAAATCTGGCTGCCGATCGAAAAGCCTGCTTAGCTTGCCTGCAACTGCAGGGGCAGCATGGGGGCCAGCGACAGCACCAACCGTCGCTCACCACGATAGGCCTCGCCTTTCTCGACCCAGCCCTGGCTCAGATAAAAAGCCATGGCGCTGGTATTGAACGGGCTGACCGAGAGCATCAATTGGCGAATCTCGGGCCATATCTGTTCAATGGCCCTGGCCAGCTCGCGCAAACAGGCCTTGCCCAATCCCTGGCCCTGAGCACGGCTGTCGACCTGTAGTGCGTGCAAGGTGGCGCAGCCCGGCTCAGCCCAGTGGGCCAGAAGCGGCTCGCGCTTGAGAAGCAAAAATGCCACTGGCAACTCGTCGTTGAGCAGCACCAGCCCTTTGATGCCCGCCTGCGGCTGGACCGGCAACGAGTGCAGGGCAGACTCGATGGTGCCGCAAAAAGCAATCTGCTCAGGGCGAACTTCTATCTCGCGCAGTTGCTCGCGCTGGCGGGGTGTCAGGTCTTCATAAGCGCATAGGCGGGTGTTCATGTCGGGGTTCTATCGAGGCGCAATAGGAGGCATCTGACAGGCAGTGTCAGTAGCCGCTGAACAGCGCGTCAGTTTCTACCCATCACGGTTCTAAATACAGATTTATTCGTGGGTCAGCGCCCGGTGCCGGACTTGCGGCGTAGAGAGGGCAGCAACATGCCGACGTTTTTTTGATAAACCCGGTACTTGTCTCCAAACAGCTCAACCAGATCTTTCTCTTCCAGTTGGGTGCCGATCAGAATGTAAAGGGTGCTTGTCAGTGCAAACACCAGGTGCCCGACACTCATCTCGGGCGTTACCCAGAAAGCGATCAGGAATCCCAGATACAACGGGTGACGCACGAGCTTGTAGAGCGCGGGGGTTCTGAATGCGTTGTTTACGGGTTTTGGTTGGCGCAGGGTGTCCAAGGGCTGTTTGACGCCAAACAATTCGAAGTGGCTGATCATGAAAGAGGCCAGCAGCACCAACCCCCATCCGAACCAGTACAGCGTGACAAGTAACCCCGCAAACAAGGGCGACTGTACACTCCAGACACTGATATCGATCGGCTGCCACAGCCAGCATATAAGCGCCAGCACCGCACTGGAGGCCAGGACATAAGTGGCACGTTCAATGACCGGCGGGATGACCCTGCACCACCTGCGCTTGAAACTTTTGCGCGCCATGATGCTGTGTTGCAGGGCAAATACGGTGATCAGCAGCACATCGACCACAAGCGCCCAGGGCCATGCCAGGCCAGATCCCGAATCGATACTTTTCGGGACGACGACATTCCCCAGAAAACCTATCAGATAAACAAATGTCAGTAGAAAAAACAGATAGCTGAACAGGCTATAGAGCAGCGCTGCGAGTTTTTCAGTACGGCTGGTTGAACGCGGTTTCAGCTCAATTTTGGTGTGCATGAACGACTCCTTTCGAACATGGCGAAATTTCAATTAAAACGTCTACAGCCAGTACCTTAGCCCCTATATGGTAAATGGCTAGCGTCGCGGCCGGGCGGTCATAAGATGTCGTCTCACATACCAGTCGAGGGCGTCAGAGCATCAGGGCAGCGCCATGCTGAAGGTGAAGACTGTGCCTTGGTCCTGGTCCGAGGTGACTTCCATATGGCCGCCGTGGGACAGGACGATCTGGCTGGCAATATACAGCCCAAGGCCAAGTCCGGCCTGGGGAGTGTCGGTGGCCGGGCGTGAGTAGGGTTTGAACAAATGCGGCAGTTGTTCGGCCGGGATGGGCTCGCCCTGGTTGCAGATCCTCAGGGTGAATACCCCATTGAGTACCAGTGCCGAGATGTCAACGGGCCCGTCGGGGCAGCCATGGGTGATGGCATTGGTCAACAGGTTGGAGAGCAGTTGGGCCAGGCGGCCGCTGTCACAGCGGATGCCCTCAAGTGGCCCTATGTCTGAGCGGATGGAACGTTGCGCATGAACGTTTTGCAGTTCCGAGATGACATGGATGAAGACCTGGTCGAGATCGGGGCACTCGCGCAGCGTCAGCGGGATGCCGCTACCGAGCCGTCCGCGGGCAAAGTCCATAACGTCCTCAACCAGCTGCGAGGCACGGTTGCCGCAGCTCAGGATATGCTTGACCAGGACATCGGTGGAGGGGTCTGGGTGCACCCGTAGCAAGCGCTCTGCGGCTGTGGTGATGGCGAATAACGGGTTGCGCAGGTCATGGCCTATAACAGCGATAAATTGCTCGCGCAGCTCTGCGGTTTCACGCTCCTGCTCCAACGCGGTTTCTGTACGTTGCAGGTTTTCTTCGGCGTCAATTTGCAGCGACAGCAGGCGTGCGAATGACTCCATTGTGGACTGGATCGTACTGTTCCTGAGGCTTGCAGGCTCGGGGTCGAGTGCGCACAGGGTGCCGAAAAAACTACCGTCAGTGCGCCATACCGGAATCGTGATGTAGCTTTCGAAGCGATAAATCCGCGGCGTGTGATGGTGTTGGTACAGCGGATCGGCGCTGGCTTTATCAATGATGATCGGCAGGTGCGAGTTCATGCTTTCAAAGCACAGGGTGCTGACCAGGTCCAGCTCGCCACCGGACTGCAAACCGAAACCCAGCTTGTCGAGTACCGCGCAGGCGGTCCAGGTGGTCTGGGTGACACGGGCAACGGCAGCAAAGCGCATACCGGTCATTTCCGTAATCACCTGCAACATTGCAGGTACGGCACTGATCCGGTTAATTGTCGCGATATCGTCAGCCGTGCCGTGCGTCATGGTAAAAGCTCGAGCTCAAAAAGATGATTCTAGCCAGAACACTTGAGCGCGGCACTTATTCCTAAGCAAGCGCTAAATAAAAAGGCCGCGCCACCCATGAAGAGTGGCGCAGCCTTTTATTCAAATCAACTCAGGTGTCTTGTTTGTCTTGCAGCACTTCGCCGGTTTTTGCGTCGAGATCTACGTCCCATTTGATGCCTTTGGTATCGCGCAATTCAACTTCATACACCAGCTTGCCGTAGGAGTGATCAAGCTCGGTATCGAGAATGGTCGCGCCAGGGTGTTTGTCCAGTGCTGCTTGATTCAACTTTTCAAACGAGGTGATTTCACCCGATTTGATCAGGCCCGGGATATGGTCCGGGCGTACATCGGCCTGAGCAATACCGGCAGTCAGAGCCAGGGCAACAGTTGCAAATACCAGATTAAGTTTTTTCATGTTGAGTCCCTTTGGGTTGATCTGTTCAAGTGGGATCAGATTAACCGGCGCAACTTAACTCACCCTTAATTTTCGCCCCTTGCCGGCTTGCAGGTTAAAAGCCATTTTTCTCCAGCAACTGATTGACGCTTTGTGGCACCGGGCGCTGGTAATACGTGAGCAACTCGCTGGCGCGGTTGGTGAAGATGCCGTCGACACCTGCGTCCATTGCCTTTTTGAAGTCAACGGGGGCATCGAGGGTGTAAACATGTACCAGCATGCCCCGGTCATGGGCGGCGCTGTTCATCCAGGGCTGGATCAGGTCGAAGTAGCTCTGGTCACCCCCGTGGGTCAAGGCTGCCGAAGGGCCTGTACCGATGGCACCGTTGGCCTTGGCAAAGTCGAGCCACTGGATGAATTCGGCTTTGTCCTTGGGTTGCTGTTTGGCGTAGTACGCGGCTTTATCCTTTTCGCCGGAGTCGGCGAAACTGACTGAGGTGTTGGGCTTCATGCCACCTTCACCTACCCATAACAGCAGGATCTTCGGCGTGTTGGGCATTTCTTTTTGCAGCAGCTCAAGGCTGTTTTTGTCGAAGGTTTGCAACATGACCCGGCCTTTGCCCTGGCCGACCAGTGGTTTGCCTTCCGCCTCTGCCGAGGCAACGGGCTCAAGCCAGCCGCGTTCGCTCAACTTGTTTTTCAGATCGTGTTCAAGGCCCGGGAACTGCCTGGGCTCTTTGGTTTCGATGTAGAGGCCCGGTTTGTACTGTGGATTGCCCTGGGCGATATCGATAATTTCGTCCAGGGTCAGGATCGGCAGCCCGACATAGGACGGGCGCGCGCGATCCGGATAAGCCTGGTTGAACCAACTGCCGGCATCCAGGGTTTTAAGCTCGGCCAGGGTAAAGGCGCTGGCCGGGCTGTCCTTGCGTTGCGGAAACTTTTTGGCGACGTCAGTGGTGCGCAACAGGCTGTTGTCATGCAGCGCAAACAGAACGCCGTCCTTGCTGCGTTGCAGGTCCATTTCCAGATAGTCAGCCCCCAGATCCCTGGCAAGGGTGTAGGCGGCAGCGGTTGATTCCGGAGCATCGAAGGACGCACCGCGATGGGCGATCACCGCCGGGCGCGGTATGCCATGAGCGTTGGCCAGTGCCGCCTCGGTCGCATTGGATGCGCCAGCATTCTGTACGCCACCCAAGCCCAGGAGCAGGCTCAGCAGCAGGGCGTTTTTGCCAAAAGTGTCAGGCATTGGTTGAGTTCCTTTCAATCAGAAAAACAGAGGGTGTTTTTTAGCGGTTTTTCGTGAAGATGTGCAGTATTCTTGGCCACATCAACGTCCCCGGCAGAGGGGCAGGCAATCGAACTTGCGTGTAAACCACCGTCCCGGAGCCTTTCAGGCTCATCAGTGAGGTTTACCATGCGTATCACTTCGCAACTCATCTGTCAGGCCGCCGACCTACTTAGCGGCTTTGTTGGTTTCAATCGTAAGACAGGCCAGCACATTGTCCGTTTCAGTGAAGATTCATTTGGAATGGATGTCGCCGACGACAACATCACGCCCACCAGCGAATTTGTCTGGCAGGCCGATGGTGCTGGCACCATGACTCTCAAGCGCGAGTTGATTCAGTTGTTGCTGGATCAGAATATCGATGACCGCCTGAACATCACCGAGCCCTTGAGGGTGTATATGCAGCGCCAGGATGTGCCCGAGATTTCGGCCTTGCGTCGCTGCATCAGTTGAATAGCGCTGCCCGGGCCCTGTTTCTATACCGGATCATTGCTCAGCTGTGATTCAGCAAGGGTGTCTGCTGCGCCAACACTGATTTTGTTGCGCCCTGTATTCTTTGCGATATACAGCGCTTTGTCTGCCTCGTTCAGCCACGTGCTGGCCTGGAGGAGTTCGGGGCGGCAAGTGGCAAGCCCGATACTCAGGCTAACGCACAGGCCGGGCTCGTCGGCGTGTTGATAGTTGTCAATCACGTGGCGCAGCCGTTCCATGATTTCCCGGGCCTGGTCCAGGGTGCGATTGGGCAGGATGACGCAGAATTCATCACCGCCGTAGCGGCCTGCAAGGTCTTCAGTACGCAAATTGTCCTTGAGCTCCTTGCTGAGCTGGCGCAATACACTGTCGCCGACAATATGTCCGTAGGTGTCGTTGATCTGTTTGAAGTGATCGATATCAATCAGCGCCAGAGTCGCCGGAGAATTGCGCTCCAGACTTTGCTGGAAACTGAGTTGCAGCAGGTCTTTCCATGAGCCGTGATTAAGCAGCCCGGTCAGGCTATCGGTGCGGCTGAGGGTACTGAGGGTGCGTTTATGCTCGGCCAGGGTGATTGCCAGACCATAGCTGACCATGCCTACAGCAAAAGGGTAAAGAATCAGCACGGGTACGCAGGCATAGACCTGCAGGCTGGTGGTATGGGGTGTAAACGCAAAGCCGAACAGCAGCAACGCGACCAGGGCGCCTGCCAGCTGCGCCAGCGCTCCGCGAACCAGCAGTTTTGGCCCTCCGGCAGCCACGTTGTGCATGGTCATCATCGACACGATGATCACCGTAGGCAGCGGATTGAACTCGATAGCCGCCGCCCAAAACCCTCCGCACATGGAATCAATCAAAATATTTCGACGTTCAGCCCGGTAGGGATAGGTTGCACGCGATGACAATTGATAGGCCAGGTGAGGCCATACGAACGCGTTTAGCAGCAGTAGTGGCCAAACCCATATGGATCTGTCGAGGGGGTAGAGGGCGGCCATTAGCCCGATACTGCCAAACCCTGAGCCAATCACTCGCGGCGCATAAATACGCTTGGCGAACGACAACCCTTTGCCTCTTTTATTGTCCATGTCTATCTGCGCAAGATGTGCGGGCGGAGTTTCTGGCAACTGCCGGGTACTGCATTATCGATTGTTGGCTGGTCGGTCAGCCTTGTCGAGAATACACCCCATCTGTTCCGAAAATTCTGAAACAGTTATGGGGACTAGATTAGCTTATTAAGTCGAGGGCAAGCTGCGGCGCAGAAGGATGCCAGTAGAATGTCGATCATCCTCTAACAGGCCTGTAAACAGAGTATTAATCACTTTTGACTGGAGCCTTCAAGCCATGGCACTCGACTCAAGCAGTGCAGAGGGGCCTAAGCCCGCTGAGCGTCATAAAGGTGCATTTCAAAATGCTGGCGTCAGGCCGCCTTCCAGTATCGGCAAAACCTTGGGCATTTTTTGGAGAATGATATTCCAAAAGCCTGCGAGCACTCGCCCTGCAGGTGTGATCCCGGTCAAACCGCTGACCCGTGAGCAATTGGACGAGGCTGCGGATTTCAGTGTGTACCGGTTGGGTCACTCGACTCTGCTGCTCAAGCTTAAGGGAAAGTACTGGTTGACCGACCCGGTCTATGCTGAGCGTGCATCGCCGTTCCAGTGGGCTGGCCCCAAGCGCTTCCATGCGCCGCCCATCAGCCTTGATGAGCTCCCGCCACTGGAAGCAGTGATTCTTTCCCACAATCATTACGATCACCTGGACCAAAAAACCGTATTGCAACTGGCCGCCAAAACACAGCAGTTTTTGGCGCCGCTGGGTGTGGGCGACTTGCTGGTCAAATGGGGAGTACCAGCCAGCAAGGTTCAGCAACTGGATTGGTGGCAGGGCACCCAACTTGCAGGTATCCGCTTTATCGCGACTCCTTCCCAGCACTTTTCAGGCCGCGGCCTGTTTGATCATAACCAGACGCTTTGGGCATCCTGGGTCATGATCATTGATGACGTGCGAATCTTCTTCAGTGGAGACTCAGGTTACTTCGACGGTTTCAAGCTGATCGGCGAGCAGTTTGGGCCATTTGATCTGACCCTGATGGAGACGGGTGCCTACAACACCGACTGGCCCGATGTGCATATGCAGCCCGAACACAGCCTGCAAGCGCACAACGACCTCAACGGGCGTTGGTTGTTACCTATTCACAACGGCACCTTTGATCTGGCTTTTCATGCCTGGTTCGAGCCGTTTGAGCGCATTGTGGCGTTGGCAGAGCAACGCAAAGTGCTGATTACAACGCCACAAATGGGTGAGGCTTTCAATCTGCTAACCCCTCACCGGGGCCGTGCCTGGTGGCTTGAGGTAGAAACCCCAGGGCAATAGGGCCGTATTTCACTCGATCAGAGCAAAATCATCGCGCCCCATCGGGTCTGGTGTTGTGCCGCGAACATTTCCCCCGCGACCGGGGGTAAAGCCGGGAAAGAACACCAGGCCCTGCGCCTCAAGGCTATAGGCCAGGGCCAGCCGGGTTACGTCGCGAACGGGGGCTTGTGACTCGAAGCGTTCAATGGCCGAGACTGAAACCCCGGACTGCTCACTCAGGTACTCGCGATTCCAGCCCAGCATTTCGCGGGCCTGCGAGCAGTGCAGCGGGGTAAATTGATTGATGACGATACGTTCAAACGTACTGCGCGTGGCTGAATGAGGCATGGGTTTCTCCAGGGCTGAGTCAGTGCTTGAAAATGTACTGTGTTTTTATACAGCTATCTTGGTGCCGGAACAAACTCATTTTTTGATAAGTGCCGAGGGGCGAAATCTGTTGTCTGGCTGCATTTTTATGAGCTTTTGCGCGAAGAGCATGGGTCGAAAATTTCGATAGTGGGGTGTGTGTAATCTTTTCGCGGAAAACGCCCATGTTGCTCACGTCATCGCGGGGACACGGTTAGCAGAGCTTTCTTCGTTGAAATCAGAAAAGTCCTAACTCTTTTATTTTAAATAAGCTTAAGACTGGTTCCCATATCAGGGATGTCCCAGTGCTTAGCCTGCACATTGACGCTATCAAAATATAATGCCCATAAAGTTTGCACACTTGTATCTGTTGAAGCAGCCATCACCTTCTACGAAGACACCCACGTTGTGTTCAGGGTGGGAGCCTTGCGGCGAAAATCAGCAATAAGTCAGTTGCAAAAGGTATCTGGGGTTTTCTCTGTCGCTGGGTGTGTGCGGTTAATGTAAAAGAAAACTTTTAAACAGTTTTTCAGTGGTCGGATGATGACTGTTTAAACGTTTACCCTTATCTGCAAGAACGGTATAAAAAAGATGATGGAAGCCATAGGTGAGCCCACTAACAGTATCAATCAACTCCTGTATTTGCTGTATGGCGGCAAAGAAGTTTATCGGTTTGAAGCAAAATTCAGTATTTTGTCGGCGTTGCGCTACAGAAAAGATCCGGCTGACTTTACGATCACACTGATGACTGATCAGCCTGAGGCATTTGATGGCTGGCCTGTGAGCGTGTTGCCTCTGAGCGTTGAGGTGCTGGACGCCTGGCAAGGGGCAGGCGGTTATTATCACCGGCGTAAGGCTTGCGCTATCCAGGCGGGCGTTGCGCTGTCTGGCAAAACCATTTTCGTTGATACCGATACGGTTTTTTTCAAAGATCCGGCCCAGTTGTTTAAACGGGTCTCTGACAATCATTTTTTGATGGATAAGTTTGAGTTGAGTTGGGCAGATGCTTCCCGGCGTCTGGGGTTTCGTAAACTGGTTACACAGCTCGACGCTGAAAATAAAGCCCCCGCACCGTGGTTGAAACTGTTCAATAGTGGGGTTTGCGGGATGACCAAAACCAACGGTCATATTTTTGAAGGCGTAATTAGTTTGATTGATCAATGGGCTCATCATGGAGCAACACTTCTTACGATTGAGCAAATTGCTATATCGTTTATGCTGCATGGTCGAAAAGTGATTGCGGCCAATGACTGCATTAATCATTACTTCTCGGTGAAGCACTATCACCATGCAATGTACCGGGTTTTTTTTAATAAGCAGGGTGAGGGCTATCGTGAGGGTTTACCGCAAGCATCATTTGCCGTTCCTGACCGTCTTCCCAGGGTCTCGCTGCGTCATCGTTTACAGCTGAGGTGGAAATTGAGGGGGCAATGCAGTACCTCTCGAAAAATTGCCAAACTCTATCTGCTGGGTAAGGCGGGTAGCCAATTACCCTATCTTGAGGCGTGTAAGCCTCTTTGGTGGGCTGTAGCCGTTGAGGAGCTGAGAAATCTGGAAGCTGCTGGGAAGTCTCACACGAAACTCGCCGCACTATGGCAGGCGGATTCCGGCTTTTTGAGTTTAATAAAGGGTAATTGAAAATTTCGATGCCAATAAAAAGGGCCAACATGGTTGGCCCTTTTTATTTACCCGGTGTGGCTTTAACCAACCCGGTGTATCAATCCCAGCTCAATGCACCGCCGGTTTGGTATTCGATGACCCGTGTTTCGAAGAAGTTTTTCTCTTTCTTCAAATCCATGATTTCGCTCATCCATGGGAACGGGTTAGTCGTGCCCGGGTATTCTTCTTTCAGGCCGATTTGCGACAGGCGGCGGTTGGCGATGAACTTGAGGTAGTCTTCCATCATCGCTGCGTTCATGCCCAATACGCCGCGTGGCATGGTGTCACGTGCGTATTCGATTTCCAGCTGGGTGCCTTGCAGAATCATCTGCGAAGCTTCTTCCTTCATTTCAGCGTCCCACAAGTGCGGGTTTTCGATTTTGATCTGGTTGATCACGTCGATGCCGAAGTTCAGGTGCATGGATTCGTCGCGCAGGATGTACTGGAACTGCTCGGCAACCCCGGTCATTTTGTTGCGACGACCCATCGACAGGATCTGCGTAAAGCCGCAGTAGAAGAAGATGCCTTCCAGAACGCAGTAGTAGGCGATCAGGTTGCGCAGCAGCTCTTTGTCGGTTTCGACAGTACCGGTTTCGAACTTCGGATCAGAGATCGAACGGGTGTATTTCAGGCCCCAGGTAGCTTTTTTAGCAACCGACGGGATCTCGTGGTACATGTTGAAGATCTCGCCTTCATCCATGGCCAGCGATTCGATGCAGTACTGGTAGGCGTGGGTATGGATCGCCTCTTCGAAAGCCTGGCGCAGGATGTACTGGCGGCACTCCGGGTTGGTGATCAGGCGGTATACGGCCAGTACCAGGTTGTTGGCTACCAGGGAGTCGGCAGTCGAGAAGAAGCCCAGGTTGCGCATCACGATGCGGCGCTCGTCGTCGGTCAGGCCTTCCGGGTTTTTCCAGAGGGCGATGTCGGCGGTCATGTTGACTTCTTGCGGCATCCAGTGGTTTGCGCAACCGTCCAGGTATTTCTGCCACGCCCAGTCGTACTTGAACGGTACGAGCTGGTTCAGGTCGGCGCGGCAGTTGATCATCATTTTTTCGTCAACCGCTACACGGGCGGAAGCGCCTTCGAGTTCGGCCAGACCTTCAGCAATGTCGAGGTTGTCCAGCGCGGCTTTGGCACGAATGATCGCGGCCGAGTCGGTAGCCGTGACTGCGCGGGCTTCCTGGGCAGCTACGCCGCCAGCGGCGTCGAGGCGGTCCATGTTGGCTTCGGTTGCGTGGCCTGCGTTGGCGCCTTTAACAGCGACTTCGCCTTCGTCTTCTTTGTCGAATTCGTCCCAGCTCAGCATGACGTGTCGTCTCCTGCGTGAGGGCCTGATAGCTGCGTGAAAACACTTATGGTTTGGTTTTTACGCGGCCATAGGCCACTTGGATCTAAGAAATGTTGCTTGCAGTAGCGTTGTGCTCACGCAAAAACATGAATGTGTACGTTGGCTTGTACCGCTGTCGTTCAGGGAAGGAGGTCGTGCCTGCACTTGCCCTGGGCCTTGAGGCCGTAGCAGCGTGGTTTTTTAGCCCGCGAAGGGGATATGCCAAGCCTTTTTGATGGCCGCAGTATAAGGCTTTTGCACAAGGTATTTCAGCCAGTTTTTTTGCTGGAGATGCGACGAAACGCCCTAAATTTGTCCAGGGCTTAAGCAAGGCTGCGGCTGGGCGAGGGTTTGCCGGGGCAGAAGTTTTTTTGTCATGGGTCTGGGCGACCAAATGACCTGTGGCATGAGCGGGAGGGAAGGGAGATTTGTTGCAAGGCAGACCACGCCCGGCAGCTACCGGGCGTCAGGTCGAAGCGGTGTTAGCTGAGACGATGGCCGTTGGTACGGTCATAGCCGTCTTCAGCAAAGCTGGCCGAGCGGGTGCTGTCATAGCCGTCTTCGGCAAAGCTGGCCGAGCGGGTGCTGTCATAGCCGTCTTCGGCAAAATTGGCCGAGCGGGTGCTGTTGTAGCCATCTTCAGTAAAAGTGGCGGCGTGGGTACGGTCATAACCGTCAGCGGCAAAAGCTGAACTGGCCAGAACAGACAAACTGAAAGCCACTATCAAAGAACGTTTCATTAGATAATTCCCGGGCGATACATGCGCGGCGGGCAACGTTTCAAAGTTATATAAGCGAGGTTGAAAGTTGCAATTAAACACCGCGTTGGTTCGCGTGAATAAGTGAGTTGATTAACGCTGGAATAAATCGCAGATTATTAATCAGCCGTTGGAGCAGCCGTTGCCCATGACACGGTATTCAAGAGTGTGCTGCTTGCCCTGCGAGTCTTCGTAGACCATCTGGGCCGGCACAACTTCGCAAACGCTGGGGATTTCGCTCATGGAAATCACTTTGGCGATGTCCAGTTCGGATGAGTAGGAATACTGTTCGACGGCAGGTTGCGGGTGCGCAGCTTGTGTGTTCACTTCCTCAGCCATGGCGGTCAGACACACACTGCTCAGGGCCAGAACTAACAACGCTTTCATTTCAGAGTTACCTGTTTTAGGTCGAGTGGGGTCACACAGCCCTTGTGAGGCTGTGCGTGAAACTGAGTATTGAAGAGCGACTTAACTTGCCTTCGTGGGGGCTGTAACTTGGGTTAATCGCGGTGCCTTGGTTGGCGAGATGAATTTTAGGCCTGTGCCGTGCGGGCATATAGAGGGAGTTTTGATAAAGACTGTTGACAGTTTCTGCAACAATCGTCGAAAACAGAGCTCATTTCTGACGTTTACAAGGCGCGTGACGAGCAGGAAATCGCTGTAAGTACTGTGCTTGAGCCTTGCGCAGAAAAACCATGACTTTTCTGCGTGTTTCTTACTACCAACGTCGAATGGATCTCACGGCCTGGCCCGGCTAAAACAGGGTCATAAAACAACAACTACAAGCATTGAGGTATGAAACATGAGTGCCGCTTCCCTGTATCCCGTACGCCCTGAAGTCGCTGCCAATACGCTGACTGACGAGGCGACCTACAAGGCGATGTACCAGCAGTCCGTCGTCAACCCGGATGGCTTCTGGCGCGAACAAGCAAAGCGCCTCGACTGGATCAAGCCTTTTACCACCGTCAAACAGACCTCTTTCGACGATCATCATGTCGATATCAAATGGTTCGCGGACGGCACTCTCAACGTTTCCTACAACTGCCTGGACCGTCACCTTGCCGAGCGCGGCGATCAAGTGGCCATCATTTGGGAAGGGGATGATCCTTCCGAGCAGCGCAACATTACCTACCGTGAGCTGCACGAAGAGGTGTGCAAGCTGGCCAACGCCTTGCGCGGTCAGGATGTGCACCGGGGTGACGTAGTCACCATCTATATGCCGATGGTGCCTGAGGCTGTGGTCGCCATGCTGGCGTGTACCCGGATCGGTGCAATCCACTCGGTTGTATTTGGTGGGTTCTCGCCAGAGGCGCTGGCCGGCCGGATCATCGACTGCAAATCCAAGGTAGTGATCACCGCTGACGAAGGCCTGCGTGGCGGCAAGCGTACCGCGCTCAAGGCCAATGTCGATGTGGCACTGACCAACCCGGATACCTCCAGCGTTCAGAAGATCATCGTGTTCAAGCGTACCGGCGGGGACATCGCTTGGTACAAGCATCGTGATATCTGGTACCACGACCTGATGGCCGTGGCCTCGACTCACTGCGCCCCGAAAGAAATGGGCGCAGAAGAAGCCTTGTTTATCCTTTATACCTCCGGCTCCACCGGCAAGCCCAAAGGTGTGCAGCACACCACGGGTGGCTATCTGCTCTATGCGGCGTTGACCCACGAACGCGTGTTCGACTACCGCCCGGGCGAGGTGTACTGGTGCACGGCGGACGTCGGCTGGGTGACCGGTCACACGTATATCGTCTACGGGCCATTGGCCAACGGCGCAACCACCGTGCTGTTCGAAGGTGTGCCGAACTACCCGGACATTACCCGCGTTTCGAAAATTGTCGACAAGCACAAGGTCAATATTCTCTACACCGCGCCTACAGCCATTCGCGCGATGATGGCCGAAGGTCAGGCGGCGGTTAAGGATGCCGATGGCTCCAGCTTGCGCTTGCTGGGTTCGGTGGGTGAGCCGATCAACCCTGAGGCCTGGAACTGGTACTACACTACGGTCGGCAAAGAGCGTTGCCCGATTGTGGATACCTGGTGGCAGACCGAAACCGGCGCTTGCATGATGAGCCCGCTGCCTGGGGCGCATGCACTCAAGCCAGGCTCTGCAGCGCGTCCGTTCTTTGGTGTGGTGCCGGGGCTGGTGGATAACCTTGGCAACCTTATAGAAGGGGCCGCTGAAGGTAACCTGGTAATTCTGGACTCCTGGCCTGGACAAGCGCGCACCTTGTATGGCGATCACGACCGGTTCGTCGATACCTACTTCAAGACCTTCCGTGGCATGTACTTCACCGGCGACGGCGCGCGTCGTGACGAAGACGGTTACTACTGGATCACCGGTCGTGTAGATGACGTGCTCAACGTGTCCGGCCACCGGATGGGGACTGCTGAAATCGAAAGCGCAATGGTGGCCCACCCTAAAGTGGCAGAGGCTGCAGTGGTTGGCGTGCCCCATGACATCAAAGGGCAGGGGATTTATGTCTATGTCACCCTCAATGGTGGCGAAGAGCCAAGTGAGGCGTTGCGCCTTGAATTGAAAAACTGGGTGCGCAAAGAGATCGGTCCGATCGCTTCGCCGGATGTCATCCAGTGGGCGCCCGGCCTGCCGAAAACCCGTTCGGGCAAAATCATGCGTCGTATCCTTCGCAAGATAGCTACCGGCGAATACGACGGTCTGGGTGATATTTCTACTCTGGCTGACCCGGGTGTGGTGCAGCACTTGATCGATACCCATAAAGGCATGAAGGTCGCCTAACACGGCCTGAAGGTCACCAAGCCCCGTCCGGCATAACCTGGCGGGGCTTTTTATTGGGCAACTGCAGATCCTGTGGGAGCCGACTATGTGTTACCGCAGATGTAACCGGTTGCCCGTTAGCGGGGCCTTCTGATACTCAAAGCACCGTTTTAGAGCCCTTTTCGGCTCCTGAATAAATAAGATGAAACGCTGCACTTGCCGGAATAGAAGGCTTTGCGAATAATAGGCCCGCTATTTGCAACTCACATAGGTTCTATGTCTTTTGCTCTTGCATAAACATGAAGAGCTGTCAATGCCTGGAGTCGCTTTTTTCGGTGCATCTGTAACTAGTTGTCGCATTGAAGAAATAACGGCTTGAAGCCTGTCGTTAGAATGCCGATCACCCGCTCGTCGTTGTTGTGCTGGTCACAGTGCAACGCCAGTAGGACGTGGCGCCGCATTCCCGGTTTAACCTCCGCATATTGGGCTCAGGCTCACTCTGCTTTTATTGCCTTTACCGATGGAGTCCTAAGATGAAGAAACTCGTGCTTCTTGGCGCCCTGGCACTGTCCGTGCTGTCCCTGCAGGCTTTTGCTGCTGACAAACCTCTGAAAATTGGTATTGAAGCGGCTTACCCTCCGTTCGCTTCCAAAGCCCCGGATGGCAGTATCGTGGGTTTTGACTACGACATCGGTAATGCACTGTGCGAGCAGATGCAGGTCAAGTGCGTGTGGGTCGAGCAAGAATTCGATGGCCTGATCCCGGCACTTAAAGTGCGCAAAATCGACGCAATCCTGTCCTCGATGTCCATCACCGAAGACCGCAAGAAGTCCGTTGATTTCACCAACAAGTACTACCTGACGCCAGCGCGCCTGGTGATGAAGGAAGGTACTGTGGTCAGCGACAGCCTTGATGAACTCAAAGGCAAGAAAATCGGCGTACAGCGCGGCTCGATTCACGACCGTTTCGCCAAGGAAGTTCTGGCGCCTAAAGGTGCCGTTGTCGTTCCTTACGGCTCGCAGAACGAAATCTATCTGGACGTGGAAGCGGGTCGTCTCGACGGCACCGTTGCAGACGCCACCCTGCTGGAAGACGGTTTCCTGAAGACCCCGGCTGGCAAAGGCTACGCATTCGCAGGCCCGGCATTCACCGACGTCAAGTACTTTGGTGATGGCGTGGGTATCGCCGTACGCAAGGGCGACGCCCTGAAAGACAAGATCAACGCTGCTATCACGGCTCTGCGTGAAAACGGCAAGTACAAGCAAATCCAGGACAAGTACTTCAACTTCGATATTTACGGTCAGTAATACATCGCAGCAGTACGTCCGAAATGGCGCAAGCGACAGAATCTCTGAAGTTTGCGCCATTTTTTATTCCCCCATTTTCGAGCTATTTTTTAGAGGGCCGGAATCATGTTGAAAGGCTACGGGGCTGTCATCCTCGATGGCGCTTGGCTGACGCTTCAGCTCGCCTTGTCGTCCATGGCCCTGGCCATTGTTCTAGGTCTGATCGGTGTTTCGTTGCGCTTGTCGCCGGTACGTTGGCTGGCTTGGATGGGCGATCTGTATTCAACGGTAATCCGCGGGATTCCCGACCTTGTGCTGATTTTGCTGATTTTCTACGGCGGTCAGGACCTGCTCAATCGCGTTGCGCCGATGCTGGGCTACGACGATTACATTGACTTGAATCCGTTGGCGGCCGGTATCGGCACCCTGGGCTTCATTTTTGGTGCCTACCTGTCCGAGACCTTTCGTGGGGCCTTCATGGCCATTCCCAAGGGGCAGGCTGAAGCCGGCATGGCTTATGGCATGAGCCCGTTTCAGGTGTTTTTCCGGGTATTGGTGCCACAGATGATTCGCCTGGCGATCCCTGGCTTTACCAATAACTGGCTGGTGTTGACCAAGGCGACTGCACTGATTTCGGTGGTGGGCCTGCAAGACATGATGTTCAAGGCCAAGCAGGCGGCTGATGCCACCCGCGAGCCGTTCACCTTCTTCCTGGCCGTTGCGGCGATGTACCTGGTACTGACCAGTGTTTCGCTGCTGGCATTGCGACAACTTGAGAAGCGCTACTCGGTAGGCGTAAGGGCGGCTGATCTATGATCTTTGACTACAACGTCATCTGGGCCAGCATGCCGCTGTACTTGAGCGGCATGCTGGAAACCGTGAAACTGCTGGGTATCTCGCTGTTTTTCGGCCTGCTGGCAGCCGTGCCGCTGGGGTTGATGCGGGTCTCCAAGCAGGCCTGGGTCAACTTTCCGGCCTGGCTGTTCACCTACGTGATTCGCGGCACGCCGATGCTGGTGCAGCTGTTCTTGATCTACTACGGGCTGGCCCAGTTCGAAGTGATTCGTGACAGCTTTATGTGGCCGCTGTTGTCCAGTGCCACCTTCTGTGCCTGCCTGGCGTTTGCCATCAATACCAGTGCCTATACCGCCGAAATCATAGCCGGCAGCCTGCGGGCCACGCCCAATGGTGAGATTGAAGCGGCCAAGGCAATGGGCATGTCCCGTTCCAAGATGTATCGCCGCATTTTGCTGCCGTCGGCCATGCGCCGGGCTCTGCCGCAATACAGCAATGAAGTGATCATGATGTTGCAGACCACCAGTCTGGCCTCCATCGTGACCCTGATCGACATTACGGGCGCTGCGCGTACCGTCAATGCCCAGTACTACCTGCCGTTTGAGGCCTACATCACGGCCGGTGCTTTCTACCTGTGCCTGACCTTCATTCTGGTGCGCCTGTTCAAACTGGCCGAGCGCCGCTGGCTGGGCTATATGGCCCCGCGCAAGGCCTGAGTCATGGAGCGTATCGATCACCTGCTGCCCTGGAGCAGCCTGGGTTCCGAGCGTCACTTGACGGTGTTCCGTTTCGGTGAAGGTGAGCGCAAAGCCTATATCCAGGCCAGCCTGCATGCAGACGAACTGCCGGGCATGCGTTGTGCCTGGGAACTGAAAAAGCGCCTGAGCGAACTTGAAGCCCGGGGTGCTTTGAATGGCGTGATCGAACTGGTGCCCGTGGCCAACCCCCTGGGGCTCGGCCAGTTGCTGCAAGGCAGTCATCAGGGACGTTTCGAGTTTGGCAGCGGCAAAAACTTCAACCGCGATTTCGTCGAGTTGAGTGAGCCGGTAGCGCAGAGGCTGGCAGGTCGCCTGGGGGATGATCCTCACGCCAACACCCGACTGATCCGTCAGACAATGCTTGATATATTGTCCGAGTTGCCAGATCCGGTCAGTCAGTTGCAAGGTATGCAGCGTGTTTTGTTGAGTCATGCCTGTGATGCAGACATTGTCCTGGATCTGCACTGCGAGACCGATGCCGCACTGCATCTGTACGCCTTGCCCCAGCATTGGCCGCAGTGGCGTTCGCTGGCTGCGCATCTGGGTGTGCGGGTTGGGCTGTTGGCTGAAGACTCGGGTGGCAGCTCCTTCGATGAAGCCTGCTCAGTGCCCTGGCTGCGTTTGCAGCGCCAGTTTGCCGATGCGCAGATCCCTTTGGCCTGCATGTCGACCACCCTGGAGCTGGGCGGGCAGGCGGACACCGGCCGCCCGCAGGCCGAGGCTTATGCCGAGGGCATTCTGGCGTTTCTGGCCGAACAGGGCCTGATCACAGGTGACTGGCCTGCAGCGCAGCATGAGGCATGTGAAGGCATGCCATTTGAAGGCACTGAGTTGTTGTTTGCACCGCACCCCGGTGTGGTGAGTTTTTTACGTCCGGTGGGCGCTTGGGTTGAGCCCGGCGAGCCGCTGTTTGAAGTGATTGATCCTTTATCTGACCGGGTCAGTACGGTATGCGCGGGCACCGCCGGTGTGTTATTTGCCGTTGAGCGACTGCGCTATGCCCAACCCGGTTTCTGGCTGGCTAAAGTGGCGGGGCGCAAGCCTTTGCGTCACGGGCGCTTGCTCAACGACTGACTGTTTTTGTGAGAACCGACAGCATGTACAAACTTGAAGTCCAAGACCTGCATAAACGCTATGGCAGTCATGAAGTGCTCAAAGGCGTTTCGCTGGCCGCCAAGGCAGGTGATGTGATCAGCATCATCGGTTCCAGTGGCTCCGGCAAAAGTACCTTTTTGCGTTGCATCAACCTGCTCGAGCAACCCCATGCAGGCAAGATCCTGCTCAATGGTGAAGAGCTCAAGCTGATTGCCAACAAGGACGGCGCGCTCAAGGCCGCCGATCCCAAGCAGTTGCAGCGCATGCGCTCGCGCCTGTCGATGGTGTTCCAGCATTTCAACCTGTGGTCGCACATGACCGCGCTGGAAAACATCATGGAAGCGCCGGTGCATGTACTGGGCATGTCCAAGGCCGAAGCCCGTGACAAAGCTGAGCATTACCTGCAGAAAGTAGGCGTGTCGCACCGCAAGGATGCTTACCCGGGGCATATGTCCGGTGGCGAGCAGCAGCGTGTGGCAATTGCCCGTGCGCTGGCGATGGAGCCTGAGGTCATGCTGTTTGACGAGCCAACCTCGGCCCTTGACCCTGAGCTGGTGGGGGATGTGCTCAAGGTGATGCAGGATCTGGCCCAGGAAGGCCGCACCATGGTGGTGGTGACCCACGAAATGGGTTTTGCCCGTGAAGTGTCGAACCAGTTGGTGTTTCTGCATAAAGGTATTGTCGAAGAAAGCGGTGACCCGCGTGAAGTGCTGGTTAACCCGCAGTGCGAGCGGTTGCAGCAGTTTCTGTCGGGCAGCTTGAAATAACTGCAATTTTAAGACTGCCGCTGTGCACCAAAATAGGTCATGCTCCGCATCCCGCGTAGCTGGCTCAGGCTGGGTGCACAGGTTTTATTCCCGTTTTCGTTCCGGATAGCACGCCATGACCGCCCATCGAATTGGTTTCCTCATTTGGCCCAGCACCAAAGCCTTGACTCTGGCGCTGGCCGAGGAAGCGTTGCGTGTTGCCCAGCGCGTGCATCCTGAAGTCGTCTACGAGTTGTTGTTCTTGCAGGCCGAGGCACCGCTTGAAGGAGCCTGGCAATTGCCGGGTGAGCCCTGGAACGGCAAGCTTGAAGGTTGCCAAAAGCTGTTTTTGCTGGCGGATGAGCCGCCTGCCGCCCTGACCTCGGCCCTGAGCAGTGCGCTCAAGCAACTGGTGCGGGCAGGGTGCGTGATTGGCGGGCTGTCGGCGGGTGTCTACCCGCTGGCGCAATTGGGTTTGCTGGATGGCTACCGTGCGGCCGTGCACTGGCGCTGGCAGGACGATTTCGCCGAGCGCTTCCCCAAAGTAATCGCCACCAGTCATTTGTTCGACTGGGATCGTGATCGCCTGAGCGCTTGCGGCGGGCTGTCGGTACTCGATTTGTTGCTGGCGGTGCTGGCTCGCGATCATGGTGCCGAACTGGCCGGTGCGGTGTCCGAGGAGCTGGTGGTCGAGCGCATCCGTGAAGGCGGTGAGCGTCAGCGTATCCCGCTGCAGAACCGTCTTGGCTCCAGCCATCCCAAGCTGACCCAGGCTGTGTTGCTGATGGAGGCCAATATTGAAGAGCCCCTGACCACCGACGAAATCGCCCAGCATGTGTGCGTTTCCCGTCGTCAGTTGGAGCGTATCTTCAAGCAGTACCTCAATCGCGTGCCGAGTCAGTACTACCTCGAACTGCGCCTGAATAAAGCCCGGCAGATGTTGATGCAAACCAGCAAGTCGATCATCCAGATCGGCTTGTCCTGCGGTTTCTCGTCGGGGCCGCATTTCTCCAGCGCCTATCGCAACTTCTTTGGTGCGACTCCCCGTGAAGATCGCAATCAGCGCCATAGCAGCAGCCCTTTCGAGTTGTCTTCGGCCCCGGCCGAGCGCGGCTGAGGTCAGGTCAGCCTGGCTTTGGTCAGAGCCTGACGGGTCAACTGCCGGCTGAGCTCTTTGCGTTCATCGGCGATCTGGCTGTAGATCCGGTAGTAGAGCTTGTCATTCATGGGCTCGGAGGTGAATACCTGAGGCTCAGGCACTGCCAGTTTTAGGGCGAGTTCCTGCAACTCGACACGCTGCCCTGCATGGCGCTGCTCCAGGCGCGTATCCGAGCGAACCCAATTATCCTGCAGCTCCCTGAGCTGCTCGAGCCACTCGGCCTTCTGTTCGAAGAGGCTGGCGTTGGCGTCCAGTTCCGAGGCGTAAGTTTTGTTCAGGTAGGTCTCCCAGAAGGGCACATCAAGGATCTGATTGACCAGCCCGTCACCGGCTTCGCCCTCATGAATCAGGCGATAGGCCCTGACAAACTCCGTATCGCCCACCTGGGCAGTCATCCTGTAGACCATGTAGTTGGGTACCCAGGGCAGTTCGAGGCTTGTGCTCAGCCGGGTCTGGTAGCCGGTGTGGACTTCGACTTCGTCGACCGTTCCGGGCGCACCATCGATCACTTCGCTGGTAAACCTCAAGCCCTGGCCGCCCTCACTCACAGGCCTGACACGTTGCGCCACATCAGCCCGGGCAATGTCACCGATCTTGGCCAGCCGGGCCTTGCCGCGTGCCAGCGTTATCAGGTTTTTTTCCAGTTCCAGTGGTGTGCTTCGGGCGTTATAGAACTCATGGGCCATGGTTTCCAGGCCCATGGCATTGAATATCTGGGCGCCGGCGTCGGCGCAATTGGTGGGCGAACTGGCCATGGTGAACAGTAGCTCGCGCATGCGGGTGTCGTTACTGGCAGCATCGATCAAGCGCCAGACTTTCTGCTTCAAATCTCCCAGGCCTTCCTGATAGGCAATTTGGTCAGAGGGTGTTTCAAATACGTCCGGGGGGATTTCCATTCGGGCGATGACTTCAAAAAATCCCTGTGAGCCATGCTCGTGCTCTAGAGTCTCCCAGAGTTCCTGCATGGATACCTGTGACCCGGGGGGGCCGAACAACCAGAATGAGCTTTGCTCTGACCCTCGTGGCGGATAAGTGCGATGAGGGTCTAGGCCAAGGGCGCGGCGATACTGAGTGACACGGTCCTGACTCTCCAGGTCGAGCTTCTGGCGTTCAAGGCGGGCATTGGCAATCAACCAGGATTCGGCCGATTGATCGGGGTAGTCGGGCACGGTATGGATCTCATTGCCCAGCAGGTTCAATTTGAAAGCCTTCGGTCGTGGCTGATCGAACAACCCCGGGGGCCATTGAGTGATGCGGGTGTTCTCCAGTACGAGTGTCCTGAGTTCGGGCATATGCCCCACGGCCAAAGGGCTGCCAAGAGGGTTGTGACCCAGATCAAGGTGTTGAAGACGGGTAAGGTGCTTGAGCTGACTCTGCATCCCGGCGTTCAGGGTCAGGCGGTTATGGGCAAGGTGCAGCGACCTGAGGTGCGGCAGTGTATCGAGTGTCTCGGGCAGGGTTTCAAGGTCGTTGGCGTTGAGCGAAAGTACCTTCAGATTGGGAAAGTAGGTCAGGAAGTCGCCCTGGTTTGGGGAAAAGCTGCAATCGTCGAGCCTCAGCAGGCCTACATGGCTCAGGGGGCGGCTTAAAACCAGGCTGTCGGTGCCGGCATGGCCGAATAGGGTGCTGCTGAAGTCCAGTTCGGCCACTATGGCAGCCTGTCCTGTTTTGTTGATATGGACCTTGTCGGCCGATAGCCAGGAGTTCTTTATTCTGGAGCCTATCAGGCGCCTTAAACCATGAAGGTTGGGTGGCAATGCGTTGTCGGTGGTGACGCCGATCGCAGCGCTGATCCAGTTGTCCAGTGTCTCGAAAAGCTGGTCTTTTTCCTCCTCGGTGGCGCGCAGGTGTTCAAGGGCCTGCTCGCTGTCGATTCGCGCCGTGATCAACGCTATCTCGTCGTTATTTCGATAGGGGTAGAGGGCCTTGACCCGTTCCTGCAAGGGATTGGCTGCAGGCGTGGTATTGACCCGGCTGCTGGCGGCGCCGCGCAACAGGGTTTCGCTTTCGGTTGCCACGCAAGCTGCCGGGGATGGCAGATCAAGTGCCGTTCGGATTTCATCGGGGGCGCTGTACTTATCTGCCAGCCATTGTTTGAAGTTCTGGCCAATGGCGAACCTGGATTTCAGGTGCTCGCTGTTGCGTTCGGGGAGCGCCTTCATCAGCGCACCGTGAAAGCGCGAGGCTGGATGCAGCAGGGCATGCTCGCCATCGTAGGTCTCATAGGCGTCCGGACCTTTACGAACCAGTATTCGGGTGTGCCTGGCGTCCTTGGGGGCATGGCTGCAGCGCAAGGTGCCGTCAACGACCAGATCGCGCACCTCGAGATGAAGGTCGTGGATCGCATCGGTGTAGGTTTTCAGGATGTTTATGGCCAGTTTTTCGCCGTCTGGAGTCAGCAGGTCATCTTCAAGCAGTCCCTCCTGGGCGTGAGCTATGCGGGTTTGGTGTTCCAGCTCGGTGGCCAGATTTTTTACCCTCAGGGGGATTCTGCCATTCTCGAGGAGGGTGGTTTTCTCGAGCGTGCTGGTGGTCTCAAGCAGCGCTTGGGTGACAGGGGTGGGCAGGTGCGCAAAGGTGCTTTCTATCAATCGCGCTGCCGGGTTTTTTGTCTGGCGCTCCCTGGCGTACTGATGGTCGAAGATGTCTTCCCGTCGTTGCCGGGCGTAGTCGGACACCTTGGCCTGCAGGGTGTTGACGGCTTCTGTCTTTGTTGCGCGCGGGCCCAGCAGGGCATCGAGTTGAGGCGTGTTGAAGTTATCGACAATCAGGGGCCACAGTTTGCCGTTCTTGATGTCCTGCTGAGAAATCCTGAGAGAGTCCTCGGGGAGTGCCTCGGGGGCACCGTAGACATGGGCCATGCCACTGAGGGTTTCATCGACAAAGACATTCAGGGCTTTGTCTGGCGGCCAGCCGGGTAATTCGGTGGGCAGGCTTTCCAGCCAGTTCCCCTTGGTTGAAAGGGCTCGCCCTTGGCGAATACGGGTGATGTCCTCGATATTTTGTTTTTGGATCCTCAGTCGTGCCATACAGTCTTTGAGCAGAGGCGGAGTCGGTTCGTTATGCAGGTGAACCCTTCGCAACACGCCTTCATCGGTGCCGCTGATAATTCGCAGCTTTTCCAGCTCGGCATCGCTGAAGCCCTCGGCGACAGGGCCGAGCCGACGCATAAGGATCGAGCCTTGCCAGGTTTGCGGGCGCTCACCCTCCATCAGCCAGGCGCCTTCATCGTTGTGCTGCATCCGGGGGCCGTAGGCGTGGGGCCGTGTCGGGTGACGCAAGGTATAAGGGCCGGCGCTTTCGGTCTTGTCCAGTACTAGCGTGTGTCGGGCTTGCTGCCCGGAACTGAGGGTCAGCAGTGTTTTGTCCTGGTGGTACTGCAGGCCCAGTTCGTCGGACGCGAGGTGTTCGGGCAGGGCCAGGTCGTGGTGGTAGGCGCTGATGTCAGGGTTCCACAATCGAGTGGCGCCATCGTTGCAGGTGACAGGTTTCATGCCTTGTACAAAGGCGGATGGCTTGGGCAGCAAGCCTCCCAGCACTTTTGTGCCAGCCGCAAAAAAACCTGCCTGGATACCGCTCTCCAGCACCCCGAACAGGTGTTCGAATGCTTCAGTGGTCTTGCCTTGCACCCAGTCGTGGATACCCTCATAGGTGTCGTCCAGCAGTTGCCAGGCCATTTGCAGCAGCATCAGTTCGCCGACGACAGGTACAAAAGGCGCGATGACAAAGGCTGCGGCATTCAGCAGTGCCATGCCAATGCCTTTCAGGCGTTCAAGGCGTGCCTCACGGGTTTTGCGGTCTTCGGCATCGGTCGACACGGCGAGGCTTTTGGCATCGTTGAAAATTTTTGCCAGTTGCCTGCTGTAAAGCGTTTCCCAGAGGTCATCAGGTATCGGCACCAGCAGGTATTCAATTGCGGGTTTTTCGATCGGTATCAGGGTTTGCGCAACCAGTGCGTCTGGTAGCGTTGCGCCCGGTGCGATGGGGGTGTCGGGGATGACCTGCCAGTAGGTTCTTTTAAGACCCTCCAGAAAAGCCCCCAATCGGTCGTGGGCGACGAAGCGGCTGAAGAAATGCTGGTAGGAAGTGCTTTTCAGGCGTTCGGTCAGATGCGCCATGCACTCGCCGATCGATGAGTATTCCTTGACCGGATGCAGGGGGTCGTGGGGTATGTACGCAACTACCGATCGTTGATGTACCGGCATGAAGATCAGCGGGCTTTCGATGTCGAGGGAGAGCACTGTCAGGCGATGGGTCAGCCAACGGTTGTCCAGGCCTATGAGAAAGGCATCCAGTGACTCATACAGGGGCAGGCCGATCTGTCTGGTCATCACGGCGTAGGTCAGATCGGCCTTCAGGTCGGCGCGTTGACTGTCCAGTATTTTGTTTTTCAGCCTTAACTGCCTGCCATGATCGTCAAGACCCAGATGGCGCGTGAGATGGTCCTTGTAGCGGGCGCCCAGATTCAGTGTTCGGCACAAGGCCGTGAACGCCTGCACGGGCATGTGCTCGGTGATGTGATTGAGCTGCTTGAAATGCCCCTGGGCATCGGGGCGGCTGATATACCCCGAGCCTGAGAGGTAGGCATAGGGCAGGGTTTCATGCAGTTCAAAGTTGTGCAGGGCCGCGTCTAGCAGGGACACGCGCCAGGTCGTGGTACCGCTTTCGCGCAGGCCGATGACAGGCAGGTAGTTCGGGATATACAGATTGATAAAGGTGTTGTGTACATCCAGGTCCAGCTGATATTGGCGTTTAATAAGGTTGTTCAGCAAGGGCGCCGCAAACCCGTGAACATCTACGACCCTTGCCAGGTCTTTTTCAACATCGTTGCGGGCGGCCCATCGCGCTGCAAACGTTTTGCGCAAGGTGTCGCCCTGAGCGGGCGTGAGGGTCCTCAAGGTTGGGTGAAGGCTGGGGGACGTCCCTTTCAATGCGTTCAGGGTCGGTCGGCCCAGGGACGTGGCCCAGGGCGGCATGGCCTCGGCAATGGTCGTGAAGTGGGGGATGGTCTGGAGTCGGTTCGCCGCTGTTAACCCTTTTTCAGGGGGCGGTTTCAGGGGCGCAAGAGGTGTTGGATCGGGCATGTCCGGTACTCGTATGTCCTGATGGAGTACCTTCAAGATCCGCCAGTACGAGCCCGTTAAAAAGCGCAAATATTTGCTGGCTGGCGGAGGCATTGCATCAACAATCAGCGATCAATCCACACATATTTAGCACCCATACGTACAGATCCGGCGGTGATCGGCAAAAACTCGCGTTTTCCGGGCAAATCAGCGCGCCAGAGTGCTGCCGCAAAGACGCCCCAGCGTTTAAACTGCGCCTTTGTGACGGAATATGTCGCATTGTCGTAATGCCTTTGTAAATCGTGGTTTGGCGCTATAAGAAGTTGTCGCTTGGCGACAAGGCGTGCTCCCGATGTGTCCCTACAATCCCCCCATCGCTCGCCAGTTTAGGCAGGCGTTCCTCTTCAGGAGACTCCGATGTCCGTTGAGCAAGCCCCGGTGCAACGCGCCGATTTCGACCAGGTCATGGTTCCCAACTACGCGCCTGCAGCCTTTATTCCTGTGCGTGGTGCCGGTTCCCGAGTATGGGATCAGGCCGGTCGGGAGCTGATCGACTTCGCGGGCGGCATTGCCGTTAACGTTCTTGGCCATGCGCATCCGGCATTGGTCGGTGCCTTGACTGAACAGGCGAATACTCTTTGGCATGTGTCCAACGTGTTCACCAACGAGCCGGCGTTGCGCCTGGCGAAAAAACTGGTGGACTCGACCTTTGCCGAGCGTGTGTTCTTCTGCAACTCGGGCGCTGAAGCCAACGAAGCCGCTTTCAAGCTGGCCCGTCGTGTCGCCCATGACCGTTTCGGCAGCGAGAAGTACGAAATCATCGCTGCGCTCAACAGCTTTCACGGCCGCACGCTGTTCACCGTGAACGTGGGCGGGCAGTCGAAGTACTCCGACGGTTTTGGTCCGAAAATCACCGGCATTACCCATGTTCCGTTCAACGACCTTGACGCGCTGAAAGCGGCGATTTCGGACAAGACCTGCGCAGTGGTGCTGGAGCCGATCCAGGGCGAAGGCGGCGTGCTGCCGGCCGAGCAGGCTTACCTGCAAGGCGCCCGCGAACTGTGCGACCAGCATAATGCGTTGCTGGTGTTTGACGAAGTTCAAACCGGCATGGGTCGTACCGGCGAGCTGTTTGCCTACATGCATTACGGCGTGACCCCGGATATTTTGACCAGCGCCAAGAGCCTGGGCGGCGGTTTCCCGATCGCAGCCATGCTGACCACCGAAGCGCTGGCCAAGCATCTGGTTGTCGGCACCCACGGCACCACCTACGGCGGTAACCCGCTGGCGTGTGCAGTCGGCAATGCGGTAATCGATGTGATCAACACGCCAGAGGTACTGCAAGGCGTCAAGGCCAGGCATGACCTGTTCAAGACCCGCCTTGAGCAAATCGGCCATCAATACGGCCTGTTCACTCAAGTGCGTGGCATGGGCCTGCTGCTGGGTTGTGTGCTGAACGATGCCTGGAAGGGCCGCGCCAAGGACATCTTCAATGCCGCTGAAAAAGAAAACCTGATGATTCTGCAGGCCGGCCCCGACGTTGTGCGTTTCGCGCCAAGCCTGGTGGTTGACGAGGCCGATATCGAAGAAGGTCTGAACCGCTTCGAACGTGCCGTAAAGAATCTGACGCAAGCCTGAGTGTGACCTCGACGCCCGGCTTGCCGGGCGTCGAACCGAATTTAATGTGCCGGGCCAGGCTCAATGCACAGGGCTTTCAATGTGGGAGCGGGCTTGCTCGCGATACAGGCAGCGCGGTGTGTCAGTCACGCCGCAGTGACGTCATCGCGAGCAAGCCCGCTCCCACAGTTGAAATCCCGGGTGCACTCGACTGTTCGGCCTATACCCCTCTATGCAATTCAAGGATTAAGGAGTGACACCATGCTGGTGATGCGCCCTGCGCAAATGGCTGATCTGGGCGAGGTACAGCGTCTGGCTGCGGACAGCCCGATTGGTGTCACTTCATTGCCGGACGATATCGAACGCCTGCGCGACAAGATCGCCGCGTCTGAAACCTCGTTCGCTGCCGAAGTGAGCTTCAATGGCGAAGAAAGCTATTTTTTCGTCCTTGAAGACACCGCTGCCGGCAAGTTGGTGGGGTGCTCGGCGATCGTGGCCTCGGCCGGTTATTCGGAGCCGTTTTACAGCTTCCGTAACGAGACGTTCGTGCACGCCTCCCGCGAACTTAAGATTCACAACAAGATTCACGTCCTGTCGCAGTGCCATGATCTGACCGGTAACAGCCTGCTGACCAGTTTTTATGTGGTCCCGGAACTGGTGGGGTCGGCCTGGTCCGAACTCAACTCCCGTGGCCGCCTGCTGTTTGTGGCCAACCACCCGGAGCGTTTTGCCGACTCCGTGGTCACCGAGATCGTTGGCTACAGCGATGAAAATGGCGACTCGCCGTTCTGGGATGCCATTGGCCGCAACTTCTTCGACTTGAACTATGCCGCCGCCGAGCGTCTGTGCGGGCTTAAAAGCCGCACCTTCCTTGCCGAGCTGATGCCGCATTACCCGATTTACGTGCCGCTGCTGCCTGACACCGCCCAAGAGGCCATGGGGCAAGTCCACCCGCGTGCGCAGATCACCTTTGACATCCTGATGCGCGAAGGTTTCGAGACCGATCACTACATCGATATTTTCGACGGTGGCCCGACCTTGCATGCCCGGGTTTCGGGCATCCGCTCAATCGTCCAGAGCCGCGTGGTTCCGGTCAAGATCGGCGCACTGAGCACAGGCGGTGGACGTCAGTATCTGGTGGCCAATGCCCAGCTACAGGATTACCGCGCCGTATTGCTGGAGCTGGATTGGGCGCCGGGCAAACCGGTCACGCTGGATCTGGAAGCGGCCGAAGCACTTGGTGTTGGCGAAGGTGCCAGCGTACGAGTGGTAGCGGTATAACGCGTTTGAGCGAGTTTCGCGGGGGTCGTCAGCGAGCCCCGTCCAAGGAGATAGCATGATCGTTCGTCCTGTACGCAACAGCGATTTACCGGCCCTGATTGAGCTGGCACGCAGCACCGGCACCGGCCTGACCACCTTGCCGGCCAACGAAGAGCGCTTGCTGCATCGGGTCACCTGGGCTGAGAAAACCTTCCGTGGCGAAGCCGAGCGTGGCGATGCGGACTATCTGTTTGTGCTCGAAAACGACGATGGCAAAGTGGTGGGTATTTCCGCCATTGCCGGTGCCGTGGGCTTGCGTGAGCCCTGGTACAACTTCCGTGTGGGCCTGACGGTCAGCGCCTCTCAAGAGTTGAATATTTACCGCGAAATCCCGACCCTGTTTCTGGCCAATGACCTGACCGGCAACTCCGAGCTGTGCTCATTGTTCCTGAGTGCCGATTACCGTACCGGGCTCAATGGCCGCCTGCTGGCCAAGGCGCGGATGCTGTTTATCGCCGAGTTCCCGGAGCTGTTTGGCAGCAAGATCATTGCCGAAATGCGTGGCATGTCCGATGAAAGTGGCCGCTCGCCATTCTGGGAAAGCCTGGGCCGGCACTTTTTCAAAATGGAGTTCAGCCAGGCCGACTATCTGACCGGCGTGGGCAACAAAGCCTTTATCGCCGAGTTGATGCCCAAGTTCCCGGTGTACACCTGTTTCCTGTCCGAAGATGCCCGAGCGGTGATCGGCAAGGTGCATACCCACACCGAACCGGCCTTGAACATGCTTAAAAGCGAAGGCTTCAGTTATCAGGGCTACGTCGATATTTTTGACGCAGGCCCGGCGGTGGAGTGTGAAACCAGCAAGATCCGCGCAGTGCGCGACAGCGAAGCGCTGGTACTGGCTATTGGCACACCGGGTGACGACGCAACGCCTTACCTGATGCACAACCGCAAACGAGAAGATTGCCGCATCACGGCCGCCCCTGCGCGGCTGGCTGCTGGCACCCTGGTGGTCGACCCGCTGACCGCCAAACGCCTGCAACTGAGCGCGGGCGACCAGGTGCGCGCCGTTGCCTTGTCCGCCCAGTCAGTGGTCCCACGGGAGTCAAAATAATGAGTACGTTGTATATCGCAGGTACCTGGCAGAGCGGGCAGGGCGAGGCTTTGGAGTCGCTGAACCCGGTTACCCAACACGTGCTTTGGGCTGGCAAGGGCGCCGATGCCGGGCAAGTGGATGCCGCCGTGAAGGCTGCGCGCCAGGCTTTCCCGCAGTGGGCCAAACAGACTTTCGAGCAGCGCCTGAGCGTGCTCGAAGCGTTTGCCGCAAGCCTTAAAAACCACGCCGACGAACTGTCGCGCTGCATCGGTGAAGAAACCGGCAAACCCCTCTGGGAGTCGGCCACCGAAGTCACCAGCATGATCAATAAAGTGGCGATTTCGGTGCAGAGCTACCGCGAGCGCACGGGTGAAAAAAGCGGACCGCTGGGCGATGCCACGGCCGTTTTGCGTCACAAGCCTCATGGTGTAGTGGCTGTTTTCGGCCCGTACAACTTCCCCGGTCATTTGCCCAACGGGCACATTGTTCCGGCGTTGCTGGCGGGTAACAGCGTGGTATTCAAACCGAGCGAGCTGACCCCTAAAGTCGCCGAGCTGACGGTCAAGTGCTGGATCGAAGCGGGTCTGCCTGCGGGCGTGCTCAACCTGCTGCAGGGCGCACGCGACACCGGTATCGCCCTGGCGGCGCACACGGGTATCGACGGGTTGTTCTTCACCGGTTCGAGCCGCACCGGCAATGCCCTGCACCAGCAATTTGCCGGGCGCCCGGACAAAATCCTGGCTCTGGAAATGGGTGGCAACAACCCGCTGGTGGTCGATCAGGTAGAGGACCTGGACGCAGCGGTGTACACCATCATCCAGTCGGCCTTTATCTCCGCCGGGCAGCGTTGCACCTGTGCCCGCCGCTTGCTGGTGCCGCAAGGCGCATGGGGCGACAGCCTGCTGACGCGCCTGGTTGAAGTGAGTCAGAGCATCGAAGTGGGTGCTTTCGATCAGCAGCCGGCGCCATTCATGGGGTCGGTGATTTCCCTTGGCGCAGCGCGCGCCTTGATGGATGCCCAGGAAGTGTTGCTGGGGTCGGGGGCTGTGGCCTTGCTGGAAATGCACCAGCCAGACAGTAATGCCGCCTTGCTGACGCCGGGCATTATCGATGTGACAGAGGTTGGCGATCGTTTGGACGAAGAACTGTTCGGGCCATTGCTGCAAGTGATTCGCTACGCTGACTTTGATGCGGCGATTGCTGAAGCCAACAACACGGCGTTTGGTCTGGCGGCCGGGTTGCTGTCGGATTCCGAAGCGCGTTACCAGCAGTTCTGGCTCGAAAGCCGCGCCGGTATCGTCAACTGGAACAAACAATTGACCGGCGCGGCGAGCAGTGCGCCATTTGGTGGTATCGGGGCGTCGGGCAATCATCGCGCCAGTGCCTACTACGCGGCGGATTATTGCGCATACCCGGTGGCTTCCCTTGAAACGCCGACCCTGGCTTTGCCAGCAGCGCTGACCCCGGGCGTGCGGATGTCGTAACGCTTATCTCAACCCTGTGGGAGCGAGCTTGCTCGCGAAAGCCTTAAAGGCCATTCGCGAGCAGGCTCGCTCCCACAGGTGCTGTATGACTTATAACCGTTTTCCGGAGCCTCGCTGATGAAGTCCTTTGAAGTCAATTTTGACGGTTTAGTGGGGCCGACCCATAACTATGGCGGTTTGTCGTTTGGCAACGTCGCTTCCCAGAGCAACAGCCAGCAGGCTTCCAACCCTAAGGAAGCTGCGCTGCAAGGCCTGGAAAAAATGAAAGCGTTGATGGACATGGGCTTTGTCCAGGGCGTGCTGGCCCCGCAAGAGCGTCCGGACGTTGCTGCCTTGCGCAGCCTGGGTTTTGCCGGGACTGATGCTCAGGTGATCGAGCGCGCCGCCAAAGAGGCCATGCCATTGCTGGTCGCCAGCTGCTCGGCCTCGAGCATGTGGGTAGCCAATGCGGCCACAGTCAGCCCCAGTGCCGACACCGCTGACGGTCGCGTGCACTTCACCGCTGCCAACCTCAATTGCAAATACCATCGCAGTATCGAGCACCCGACCACCAGTCGCGTTCTGGGCGCGATGTTTGCCGATCAGGAGCATTTTGCCCACCACGCGGCTTTGCCGGCAGTGGCGCAATTTGGCGATGAAGGTGCAGCCAACCACACGCGTTTTTGCCGCGATTATGGTGAGGCCGGTGTCGAGTTTTTTGTGTTCGGCCGCAGTGCGTTCGACAGTCGTTACCCGGCACCGCAAAAATACCCGGCGCGCCAGACCCTCGAGGCTTCGCAGGCAGTGGCTCGCCTGCATGGCCTGAGCGAGGAGGGTGTGGTGTTTGCCCAGCAAAATCCTGCGGTCATTGACCAGGGTGTGTTTCATAACGACGTGATCGCCGTGGGTAATGGTGAACTGTTGTTCCATCACCAGGATGCTTTCCTCAATACCGAGCAGATGCTGGCCGAGTTGCAGGCCAAGCTGGCGACCCGCGGCGCCAACTTCCAGTCGATCAGCGTGCCCCGTGATCAGGTGGCCGTGGAAGATGCCGTGCGCTCTTATCTGTTCAACAGCCAGCTGCTGAGCCGCGCCGATGGCTCGATGCTATTGATCGTGCCTGAAGAGTGTCGTGCCAACCCGCGCGTGTGGCAGTACCTGCAAGGGCTGACGGCCGCTGGCGGGCCGATCCGTGAGGTCAAGGTGTTCGACCTCAAGCAGAGCATGCAGAATGGCGGTGGTCCGGCGTGCCTGCGCCTGCGGGTCGCGCTCAACGAAACCGAGCTGGCGGCCGTCAACCCCGGCGTGATCATGACCCCGGCGCTGTACGACACCCTGACGGTCTGGGTGAACAAACATTATCGTGATGCTTTGCGCGAAAGTGACCTGGCTGATCCACAATTGCTGCTTGAATGCCGCACGGCATTGGATGAACTGACGCAAATCCTTAAACTGGGCGCGGTTTACCCCTTCCAGATCAATTGAAAGGCGCTGTGCCTGGGCGATAGTTGACGCCGGGCACGCACCTTCACACCCCAATGAGAGCGATGAAATGACTGATACCCTGAAGCTGATCCTTGAAGACACCGACGGTACCCAGCTGGAAACGTCCTGCACGCGCGTTGCTGTCATGTGGCAGGGCAAGGAATTGTGGATCCAGCAGGACGGCCGTGGCCAGTTGCTGATCGGTGTAGACGTTGAAGAAGGCGATGCCGAATACGCCAACCTGCTGCTGCGCCCATTGGCGACTAACCTTGTGAGCCTGCAACTGGAAATGGAACCGGCTGATCTGGGCGATGATGAAGACGGTCACGTACACGGTCCGGACTGCAACCACTGATAAGGAAGTTCTATGCTCGCTCTCGGCAAACTGCTTGAACTGACCTTGGCCGGACGTGAACCGGCCGAGAAAACTCAACTGACTGTCGACGGCGTGCGGATGCGCTGGCTGACCGAAGGCGCGCTTGAAGTGCGCCCGCCCGAGGCTCGTGACAACGGTATGGATCTGTTGTTGTCAGCCGGCATCCATGGCAATGAAACAGCGCCGATCGAGTTGCTTGATCGCCTGTTGCAGGCCATTGCACGGGGTACTATCAAGCCCCGTGCGCGAATTCTGTTCCTGTTCGGCAACCCCGGCGCCATGCGTACTGGCGCACGTTTTGTCGAGGAAGACCTCAACCGGCTGTTCAACGGCCGTCACGAAAGCAGCAGTGGCCCCGAAGCCCTGCGTGCTTGCGAGCTTGAACACCTGGCTGAAACCTTTTTCAGCCCTCCCGGGCGTACTCGTCTGCACTACGACTTGCACACGGCCATTCGAGGGTCGAAGATCGAGCAGTTTGCGTTGTATCCCTTCAAGGAGGGCCGTAGCCACTCTCGCGAAGAGCTGTCGCGCTTGCGTGCGGCCGGGATGGAAGCGGTGCTGTTGCAAAACAAGCCCTCCATTGTGTTCAGTGCCTATACCTACGATCGCTTGGGCGCCGAGGCGTTTACCCTTGAGTTGGGCAAGGCCCGGCCTTTCGGGCAGAACGGCGGAGTCAATGTCGAACGTCTGGAGCAGCGTTTGCAGCAGATGATCGAGGGTAGCGAGCCAGCACTGGCCGATGCTTCGCTCGAGGGTTTGCAGTTGTTCAGTGTGGCGCGTGAAGTCATCAAGCACAGTGATGCCTTTATCCTGCACTTGCCTGCCGATATCGAAAATTTCAGCGAGTTGCCCAAGGGCTATCTACTGGCGCAAGACGCCGGCAAAACCCGCTGGATTATTGAAGAAGAGGGTGCGCGGATCATCTTTCCCAACCCTAAAGTCAAAAATGGCCTGCGCGCCGGTATCATTATCGAACCGACAACCCTGGCCCCACAGGGTTAATCATCCGAGTAATGGATATAGGTTTTGCGCAGGGGCAGCCCCAGTTCTTCGCGTATGCCGTTTTCGCTGAACTGTGCCGGGTTCGTGGGGAGGGCAGGGGTTGCAGGGTCTTTATCGAAGTCAAAGGGCTCTGTGTTGCAAGGTAAGCCCACGGCCTGCAGTTCATCATTTTTCACCAGCGCAGCTTGCTTGGTTCCCTGATGCCCGTCGGGGCTTGCGCCTAAAAATCGTGTGCCCGTGACAAAGTTGTAGGCGTGGCATAGCTCGTGGTAGAGAGAGGTAAGCGGTATCGCGCCGGGTGTAGAAAATGCCGGGTTGTAGTACACCGTTCCTCCGAAATCAGGCAGACCTGCCATCCCGACCTGAATAAAAGACCGGCCATCACCCAGATTGGGTATGTATAGGCCGTTATTTACCTGCTTGAGTTCGGCGATGGTGATGGGTTTCTGGCTTTTACGAATACTTTTTGTCAGTTCGCGCAGTAGCTGGCTCCCGTTGCCGGAGCTCAGCAACAGTTTCAAGTCATCCTGAACCCTTACGATAAACTCTTCGCTGCCTTGAATAATCAGCCCTGATTCCGGCAGGGGGATTGGGCTGCCAATAAATGTATTGGCGACCTTTTTGTGCGGGGTGATTCTGCCTTCGGCGATATAGGTGGGCTCGCTGTCGGTGAATACTTTGTCCCTGTCTTTTATTTGATTGAGGATGTCCTGGCCCTGGCCGGTATAGATCACATTGGAGCCCGCTCCGGCTGTAATAAGGTCATCGCCGTCGCCCCCGCATAGAATGCTGTGGCCCTGGCCTCCGACGGCTACATCGTCACCTTCTCCTGCGTCGATAAAGGCCATGCCGGCCCCGCCACGAAAAAAGTCTGCCCCTTTGCCCGTGTAGGCAACGGTTGTGCCCGTGCCATTGGCGTTGACGATGTCATTGCCATCTCCAGTGTCTACGTAGCTGGTGCCCCCACGGGTCATCACCATGTCATCGCCAGTACCGGTCAGCACCGTGGACTTGCCGCTGCTGGTCACGACGGTGTCATTGCCGGGGCCGGTTTCGATATGAAAGGTGTTTTTCAGGGTGTCGGCGATGTAAACCGTATCGTTGCCGTTCAAGGTATGAATTTCGATGATCTGCTTTGCACTTGCAGGCTTTATCCGATAGCGCTCATGGTTCAGGTCGATCAGCAGAGAGTCGTTGTCGCCCTTGGTGACGCAAATGGATGCCCGCGTCACCGAGGCACGGAAGACCAGGCGGTCAATGGGGCGGGGGTACAGGACGCCTTCAGTGACGTAGCGCACGAGGGTGGCGTTATCGCCAATATGAAGAATGCTTTGTGTGGTGCTCTCTGTCACATGGGGCAGGGGGTGTGAAACCGTTGTTTCGGTTCTTTCGAGCGGGGCCTGGGCACCGCCGTCAAACTCGAAATGATGAGGGGCTGGCAGAGGGGTAGTTGTTACTGGGGGCGGGGTTGGGCACATAAGAGATGCTCCTGGGCGTCAAGTTCAAATGTCATCGGTGACCGGGCACCTGTATCGACAATTGAAACGCCTGGATGGCTTATGTGTGCGTTACATGTTTATGGTGTGCTCCCCGGCGAGCCTGGTTTCAGGGCTGGCCGGGGAATCAGGCATTACACCGCGCGTTTTTGCTGGGTATCCATGCGCTTGATGGTGCGGATTTTCTGCAGTGTGTCTACGCACGTCCGGGCGGCTTCCTGGCCTTTGTGCACGAAGTGCTCAAAGAAAAACTTCTGATGCTCCTCACCGGCGTGGAAGTGGTGCGGCGTGAGGCTGACGGAGAACACCGGCACTTCGGTTTCCAGTTGTACTTGCATCAGGCCGCTGACGACCGTCTGGGCAACAAAGTCGTGACGGTAGATGCCGCCATCCACGACCAGTGCGGCGCCGACAATTCCGGCGTAACGACCGGTCTTGGCCAGCAGTTTGGCGTGCAGCGGGATCTCGAATGCGCCGCCGACTTCGAAGAAATCGATGTCGCTTTCCTGATAGCCCAGCACCAGCATTTCGGCCAGGAAGCCCTTGCGGCTCTGGTCGACAATCTCTTTGTGCCAGGAAGCCTGGATAAATGCGACACGTTCGTTGTGGTGAATAGCTGTAGGTTGCATGTTCAGATTCCTGTTTGTGTGAAAAACAGGGCATATGAATCGAATGGGATTAAAGGGTACGTTCAGGAGGGCAGCGCACGGCCATACGGCATCGCCACTATCCCGCCTGGTTGACGGCCCTTTGGCGCCAATCCCGTTCTCTCTTCATCCGGACTATGACCGTCGGCCCCGGGATCACACCGGGTCTGCTGACCTTGGTTTATTCCTGGCCGAAGCTTAAGAATGTGCCAAGCGCTCGCGGGCTATGCGCTTTGCGCGCAATTACCGCCGGTGGGGAGTCGCACCCCGCCCTGAGAACGTTGCCACCAGCCTTTCTGGCGGCGGACATTTTGTATCACATATTTTTCGAGTATGCATTGATGCTTTTTGCTAATAGCTATCAGTTTTTCCATTTCATTAATAAGGTAATTCCTACGTGAGCATCCGAATATTGTCGATCGCTGCAGAGTAGGCTTGTTCTGGCGGGAATCGCACGTTTAGCATTCAACACTGATCAAACCTTGCCGAGGCCAATGCCATGTCTGTTATCGATCTTCGTAGTGACACCGTGACCCAACCCACCCCAGGCATGCGTGAAGCCATGGCAAATGCGCCTATGGGCGATGATGTGTATGGCGAAGATCCTTCGGTGAACAAACTGGAATCCGAGCTGGCATTGCGCCTGGGCTTTGCCAGGGGGCTGTTTGTGCCCACCGGCACCATGAGCAACCTGCTGGCCTTGATGGCGCATTGCGAGCGCGGTGATGAATACATCGTCGGTCAGCAGGCTCACACCTATAAGTATGAAGGTGGCGGGGCGGCGGTCCTGGGGTCCATTCAGCCGCAGCCGCTGGAGGTGCAGGCCGATGGCTCGCTTGATCTGAAACAGGTGGCTGCCGCGATCAAACCGGATGACTTCCACTTTGCCCGCACCCGCCTGCTTGCGCTGGAAAACACCATGCAAGGCAAGGTGCTGCCCACCGAGTACCTGGCAGCTGCCGGCCGCCTGACCCGCGAGCACGGCCTGGCGCTGCATCTTGATGGCGCGCGGTTGTACAACGCGGCGGTCAAACTGGGCGTTGACGCCGGTGATATCACCCGCCATTTCGATTCGGTATCGGTCTGCCTGTCCAAAGGCCTGGGCGCGCCCGTGGGGTCGGTGCTGTGCGGCACCGCCGAGCTTGTCTCCCGCGCTCGACGCCTGCGCAAGATGGTCGGGGGCGGCATGCGCCAGGCCGGTCAACTGGCGGCTGCCGGGCTGTATGCACTGGATCATCAGGTGGCGCGTCTGGCCGATGACCATGCCAATGCCCAGTTGCTGGCCGAGGGCCTGCGTGCTGCCGGTTATGAGGTTGAGCCGGTGCAGACCAATATGGTCTACGTCCAGATCGGTGAGCGTGCCGAGGCACTCAAGGCCTTTGCGGCCGGCCAGGGGATCAGGCTCAGTGCCGCGCCGCGCTTGCGAATGGTGACGCACATGGATGTCAGTCGCAGCCAGATTGAGCAGGTGATAGCGGTTTTTGCCGAGTTTTCCCTTCAATAAGCGTTCAATCCGTCCAATTGCTTGTCGCTATCGTATAAACACGCTGTACCCGGGGCGAAGGGCCGATATAATGCGGCCCTTTGCGAGTCGCACTGTCGATTGACGTGATTTACTTGCCTCTGGCCGCAGCCTCCGTGGAAGAACCTATGAAAAGCGCAGAAATCCGTGAAGCCTTCCTTCGCTTCTTCGAGGAGCAAGGTCACACCCGTGTCCCTTCCAGCTCCTTGGTCCCTAATAACGACCCGACCCTGCTGTTCACCAACGCGGGGATGAACCAGTTCAAGGACTGTTTCCTGGGTCAAGAAAAACGTGCCTACACCCGAGCGACCAGCAGCCAGAAGTGCGTGCGTGCCGGCGGCAAGAACAGCGACCTGGAAAACGTCGGTTACACCGCCCGTCACCACACCTTCTTTGAAATGCTCGGCAATTTCAGCTTTGGCGATTACTTCAAGAAAGATGCGATCAATTTCGCCTGGACCTTCCTGACCGGTGTTCTCAAGCTGCCCAAAGACAAGCTGTGGGTGACCGTCTACGCCAGCGATGACGAAGCCTACGACATCTGGACCCAGGACGTCGGCGTGCCTGCCGAGCGCATGATCCGTATCGGCGACAACAAGGGCGCGCCGTATGCATCGGACAACTTCTGGACCATGGGCGATACCGGCCCGTGCGGCCCGTGCACCGAGATTTTCTACGATCACGGCCCGGAAATCTGGGGTGGCCCGCCGGGCTCGCCAGACGAAGACGGCGACCGTTACATCGAAATCTGGAACAACGTTTTCATGCAGTTCAACCGCACCGCCGATGGCGTGTTGCATCCGTTGCCAGCGCCGTCGGTAGACACCGGCATGGGCCTGGAGCGGATCAGTGCGGTGATGCAGCACGTCAACTCCAACTACGATATCGACCTGTTCCAGAGCCTGCTGACCGCAGCGGCGGACGCGATCGGCTGCGCCAACGAAGGCCAGGCATCGCTCAAGGTGGTAGCGGACCATATCCGTTCGTGCAGCTTCCTGATCGCCGACGGTGTACTGCCATCGAACGAAGGTCGCGGCTACGTGCTGCGCCGCATCATTCGTCGCGCCTGCCGTCATGGCAACAAGCTGGGTGCTACCGGCAATTTCTTCTACAAGATCGTCGCGGCCCTGGTGGCCGAGATGGGTGCCAGCTTCCCGGAGCTGGTGCGCGAGCAGGCCAATATCGAGCGCGTGCTCAAGGCTGAAGAAGAGCAGTTCTCCAAGACCCTGGAGCAGGGTCTGAAAATCCTCGAGCTGGATCTGGCTGAGCTCAAGGGTACCGTGGTGCCTGGCGACGTAGTGTTCAAGCTCTACGACACCTATGGCTTCCCGATGGACCTGACGGCCGATATCGCCCGCGAGCGCAACCTGACCGTGGACGAAGAAGGCTTCGAACGCGAGATGGAAGCCCAGCGTGTGCGTGCCCGTTCGGCCAGCTCGTTTGGCCTGGACTACAACACCCTGGTCAAAGTCGACGTGCCGACCGAGTTTGTCGGTTACAACGCTACCCAGGCCTCGGCCAAGGTGGTTGCGCTGTATAAAGAAGGGCAGTCGGTTGCCAGCCTGAACGAAGGCGACGAGGGTGTGGTGATTCTCGACCAGACCCCGTTCTATGCCGAATCGGGCGGTCAGGTCGGCGATTGCGGTTACCTGCAGGCGGGTGCTGCCCGCTTTGACGTGCGCGACACCACCAAGACCGGTGGCGCTTTCCTGCACCACGGCGTGGTTGCTGCGGGCGGCCTGAAAGTGGGCGAAACCGTTGAAGCCCAGGTGGACGCCGATGTGCGTCACGCCACGGCGCTGAACCACTCGGCCACCCACTTGCTGCACGCCGCCTTGCGCCAGGTTCTGGGCGAGCACGTTCAGCAGAAAGGCTCTTTGGTTGACAGCCAGCGCATGCGTTTTGACTTCAGCCACTTCGAAGCGATCAAGCCTGAGCAGATCAAGGCGCTGGAAGATATTGTCAACGCCGAGATTCGCAAGAATACCCCGGTCGAGACTGAAGAAACCGACATCGAAACCGCCAAGGAAAAAGGCGCCATGGCGCTGTTTGGCGAGAAGTACGGCGACAGCGTTCGCGTGCTGAGCATGGGTGGTGATTTCTCGGTTGAGCTGTGTGGTGGTATCCACGCCAAGCGCACCGGTGATATCGGCCTGATGAAAATCATCAGCGAAGGCGGTGTAGCCTCCGGTATCCGTCGCATTGAAGCGGTGACCGGCGCAGCCGCACTGGCTTACCTCAATGCTGCCGAAGAGCAGCTCAAGGAAGCCGCCAGCCTGGTCAAGGGCTCGCGCGAGAACCTGGTCGACAAATTGTCGGCGGTACTTGAGCGCAACCGTCAGCTGGAAAAACAGCTTGAGCAGTTGCAGGCCAAGGCCGCAAGCGCAGCGGGTGATGATCTGTCATCGTCGGCAGTGGACGTAAAAGGCGTGAAAGTGTTGACCGCCCGCCTGGACGGTCAAGACGGCAAAGCGCTTCTGGCGCTGGTAGATCAGCTGAAGAACAAGCTCGGCCGTGCGGTGATCCTGCTCGGCAGTGTCCATGAAGACAAGGTTGTACTGGTTGCAGGCGTAACCAAAGACCTGACTGGCCAACTCAAAGCCGGTGATTTGATGAAGCAGGCTGCTGCGGCAGTGGGCGGGAAGGGCGGTGGTCGTCCGGACATGGCGCAAGGTGGCGGTGTTGATGCTGCAGCCCTGGACGCCGCGCTGGCTCTGACCGTGCCATTTGTCGAGCAGGGTATCTGAGGTCCAGAACGCGCCGTTGTCTAGTAACGGCGCGTCGTTTGAATGATAAATGGGCGCCCTTTATGGGCTGAGGCTGCTTTGAAATGGCTTTGATCGTACAGAAATTCGGAGGCACCTCGGTCGGCACTGTCGAGAGAATCGAGCAGGTCGCCGATAAAGTTAAGAAGTTCCGCGAAGCCGGCAATGATCTGGTGATCGTGCTATCGGCCATGAGCGGCGAAACCAATCGCCTGATCGACCTGGCCAAGCAAATCAGCGATCAGCCGTTGCCGCGTGAGCTGGATATGATTGTATCCACGGGCGAGCAGGTGACTATTGGTCTGCTGTCCATGGCGCTGAACAAGCGTGGTGTGCCGGCCGTGTCCTACACCGGCAGCCAGGTGCGCATCCTCACGGACAGCTCGCACACCAAGGCCCGTATCCTGAAAATTGACGATCAGAAGATTCGCGCTGATCTCAAGGCCGGTCGTGTGGTTGTGGTTGCCGGTTTCCAGGGCGTTGATGAGCTCGGAAATATCACCACGCTGGGCCGTGGCGGTTCCGACACCACGGGTGTGGCGCTGGCAGCGGCCCTCAAGGCTGATGAATGCCAGATCTACACCGATGTTGACGGCGTCTACACCACTGACCCGCGGGTTGTGGCCAAGGCGCAGCGTCTGGAAAAGATCACCTTCGAAGAAATGCTGGAAATGGCCAGCCTGGGTTCCAAGGTGTTGCAGATCCGCGCAGTCGAGTTCGCCGGCAAGTACAACGTTCCGCTGCGCGTTTTGCACAGCTTCAAGGAGGGTCCAGGTACCCTCATTACTATTGATGAAGAGGAATCCATGGAACAGCCGATCATTTCTGGTATCGCGTTCAATCGCGACGAAGCCAAGCTGACCATCCGTGGCGTGCCGGACACCCCGGGCGTGGCGTTCAAGATTCTGGGCCCGATCAGCGCGGCCAACATCGAAGTCGACATGATCGTGCAGAACGTTGCGCACGATAACACCACCGATTTTACCTTCACCGTACACCGCAATGACTACAATGCGGCGCAAAGCGTGCTGGAAAATACCGCTCGCGAGATCGGTGCCCGTGAAGTGGTGGGCGACACCAACATTGCCAAGGTTTCGATCGTGGGTGTGGGCATGCGCTCTCATGCAGGCGTTGCCAGCCGCATGTTTGAATCGCTGGCCAAGGAGAACATCAACATCCTGATGATCTCGACTTCCGAGATCAAAGTGTCTGTTGTGATCGAAGAAAAGTACCTGGAGCTGGCCGTGCGTTCCCTGCACACCGCTTTTGATCTGGATGCGCCAGCCCGACAGGGCGAGTAAGGCGTTGGCAGAAGGGCGCGGTTAATCCGCGCCCTTTGTTTTTTGGCAGGCATGCACGAAGCCCACCCGTTTTGTCATGTTGGTCAATACTAAGGAGCGCAGAGTGCTACTAGTCGCTAGTAGGCTCGGGCTCTTTTTTTTTGCAGACTGTTGTCCCTGAAAAGATAAGTGTGAGGAGAAACGTATGCTGATTCTGACTCGCCGTTGTGCGGAAAGCCTGATCATAGGCGATGGCGAAATTACCGTGACCGTATTGGGCGTCAAAGGCAACCAGGTGCGCATTGGCGTCAATGCTCCCAAGGAAGTGGCCGTACACCGTGAAGAGATCTACCTGCGGATCAAGAATGAAAAGGATGAAGAACCAAGTCTTTAATTTTATTTAAGTTTTTAGTTGCATGCGGGGAAAAGGCTGGTTATTATACGCCCCGTGTTGCGGAGAGGTGGCCGAGTGGCCGAAGGCGCTCCCCTGCTAAGGGAGTACATCTCAAAAGGGTGTCGGGGGTTCGAATCCCCCCTTCTCCGCCATTATTCATGTAGCACGTTGTAATCTAGGCGGTTCAGTAAGTTGTTGGAAATACTGAAAAAAAATCTTGCCAGAGAGATTCAACGGTCTATAATGCGCCGCTTCAAATGCACTCGTAGCTCAGCTGGATAGAGTACTCGGCTACGAACCGAGCGGTCACAGGTTCGAATCCTGTCGAGTGCACCATTTAAGAGTCAATTGCCAAGGCGATTGGTTTTGCTTCAACCAGCGGTGGTCTGGTCTATCAAACACAACTTGCACTCGTAGCTCAGCTGGATAGAGTACTCGGCTACGAACCGAGCGGTCACAGGTTCGAATCCTGTCGAGTGCACCATTTAAGAGTCAATCGCCCAGGCGGTTGGCTTTGCTTCAACCAGCGGTGGTCTGGTTTATCAAACACAACTTGCACTCGTAGCTCAGCTGGATAGAGTACTCGGCTACGAACCGAGCGGTCACAGGTTCGAATCCTGTCGAGTGCACCATTTAAGAGTCAATTGCCCAGGCAGTTGGCTTTGCTTCAGCCAGCGGTGGTCTGGTTTATCAAACACAACTTGCACTCGTAGCTCAGCTGGATAGAGTACTCGGCTACGAACCGAGCGGTCACAGGTTCGAATCCTGTCGAGTGCACC
>NZ_WIVQ01000190.1:0-2472 GCF_009600545.1 Pseudomonas sp. FSL R10-1339
ATCTCTCCCTGTGGGAGCGGGCTTGCTCGCGATGCAGGCAACACGGTGCATCTGGCAAACCGCAATGCCCCCATCGCCGCCAAGCCCAGCTCCCACAACCCCAGGGCCATCTCTTCCTGTGGGAGCGGGCTTGCTCGCGATGCAGGCAACGCGCTGCATCTGGCAAACCGCAGTGATCCCATCGCGGGCAAGCCCGGCTCCCACAACCCCAGGGCCATCTCTCCCTGTGGGAGCGGGCTTGCTCGCGATGCAGGCAACACGGTGCATCTGGCAAACCGCAATGCCCCCATCGCGGCCAAGCCCAGCTCCCACAACCCCAGGGCCATCTCTTCCTGTGGGAGCGGGCTTGCTCGCGATGCAGGCAACGCGCTGCATCTGGCAAACCGCAGTGATCCCATCGCGGCCAAGCCCGGCTCCCACAACCCCGGCTCCCGCACGGTAGTCGCACTACCAGCCCCTGGCCCTATCGATAGTCCCCGCTGGCCCCATTCGCTGGTCACGGATATGCAGTACTACTGCTGACCACCAAAGCACTTGGCGTCGTCCTGAAAACAAAACGTTAAGGATGGGAAACTCTCACTATGTTTTACGCAAAGTATCCGTTAGCCGTCAGCCTTGCCGCCTTCGCTTTTACCCAGCATGCGCTGGCAGCCGACACGTCCGCTGCCCCCGAATGTGCCCAGTATGAAAAGCTGCTGACCCGCGCCGAACTGGCCTTCAAGAACGTGCCCATTTGCGCGCGGATCAAGCCGGACCTGTGGGGGCTGCGCAAGGAGCTGGCCGAGCATGGCATCGGTTTTACCGCCACCTCGTATAACGGTTACACCTATGACGTATTGGGCAACAACGCGAAAAAGCAGGTGTATAACGGCCAGAACCCCAGCTACAACACGTCGCTCAACCTGTACCTGACTTACGATCTGACCCGCATCGGTTTTGCCAATGACGCGCAGCTGACACTGGCCGGCAACTGGGTAGACTCGACCTACACCCCGGCCAACCCGCGGGTCAAAACCGTCTCGGTATTTGCCATCAACCAGTCCTTTTTCAATCACCAGCTGGAACTGGAATACGGCTTCATACCCGGCGTGCGCCTGTTCTATGGCATGGCGCTGGGGGGCAGTGCCTCGACCGCCGCCCTGGGGCCAAGCAGCGTGGTGCCATTTCAGGTCGGCATGTCGGCTACCGAGCCGACCCCAACCGTCAACGTGATCGTGCGTGACCCGTCGCTGCGCTTCTACAACAGCACCGCCCTGACCCGCAGCGTCAGCCCCGAAGGCATCCAGAAGGATGTCGACCTCAACCCCAGCGGATTGCGCCTCAAGGTGCCGGATGCCCGCGCCATGCTGATCAATGAGTTCGGCTACAAGCAGGCACCGTCGGCCAGCTCCAACGCCATGTGGCTGCGCGCAGGGGCCATGTACAACACCAGCCATTACACCGAGTTCACCACCGGTGAAAAGTCGGACAACAACTACGGCGTATACCTGGCCGAGACGGTGCAGGTGACCAAGCCCTACGGCGATGCCCGCGGCTGGTATCTGGACAGCAAACTCGATTACTCGCCTGACTCGGTCAACGCCATCAACAAGGCATTCCAGGTCAGTGCCTTCAATGTCGGCCCGTTCGCCAGCCGCCCTGCCGACATGGCCGCCGTGGGCCTGACCAAGAGCTACTACAGCAAGGATCTGCGCGACGTGACCAGGAGCTATGGCATGGAAGCGGCGCCCTACACCCTGGCGGTAACCGCTTCCTATGCGGCCCGCCTGATCCCCGGCGTGTATTTGATCAGCGGTCTGACCTACACCAAGAACCCGGTATTCACGCCGATCCATTCCGATGCCCTGTTGCTCCAGGAATCGCTGAACTTCCTGTTTTAAAGCGCCAGCCCCCAGCCGTATATACCCGTCACCTGGTCCTTTGCAGCGCAGGCCCAGGTGCTAATGCGAGGTCGTAGAACATGAGCGATGAACGTTATCAACTGTCCACCGGCGACTATCTGGCGCTGGACGCCACAGCCATGGTCGCGGCGGTCAAAACCGGCGAACTGACCCCCCGGATGCTGCTCAGCGCCGCCCAGGCGCGCTGCGATGCGGTAAACCCGCTGGTCAATGCGGTCAACATGCGCCACGACGAGCATGCCAATAGCGTGCTCAGGGCCCGTCACCACGCCGGCAGCGAGCTGCTGGGAGCATTGGCCGGGGGTGCCGATGCTGCTCAAGGACTTGAACACTTACCTGACTGGCACCCTGACCACCAACGGCTCAAGAATGCTGGCCGACACGCCGCCGGCAACGCGCAACAGCACCATCGTGCAGCGCTACGAGGCCGCCGGGATGCTGATCTTCGGCAAGACCACCAGTCCCGAGTACGGCCTGACCACCACCACCGAATCCTCACTGTGGGGCCAGACGCGCAATCCGTGGAGTCTGGCCCCACAGTGAGGATTCGGTGGTGGTGGTCAGGCCGTAC
>NZ_WIVQ01000191.1:0-2440 GCF_009600545.1 Pseudomonas sp. FSL R10-1339
TATCCACTCCACCTCTTGCGGGCCGCGCTTTACGTCGTCCAGTTCGCGGGTCTTCTCGCCCAAGTGGCCCGACGCATCAAGGCGGCGCGTGGTCATCAAGATATGGACGTGGTGATTGCGGTTGTCGCCCTCTCGGTCGGGCTGGTGAACGGCCAGCGTTCCCGCTGTGCCGTAGCGATCAGCCAAGCCCTGGGCAATCGACTTGGCCAGCTCTCGGCGTTGTACCTGGTCAAGTTCGTGAGGCAGTGCGACCAGCACTTCCCGGGCCACTCGAGCGTTCTTGCGAACCTCGGCGGCTTCGGCCTTGTTCCACAGTTCAGAACTTGACTGTGGAGCCATACCGACCGGAGCAAATGACTCGACGTGATCCACGCCGGAACGGCGGGTGTAGTCGTGAATGTCGCCGGTACGCTCGTCGATGATTCGCTCTGCATTCCGATACGCAGCGGCGGCAGTGGCGGAACGGCCACTGCTACGACTGATGGGTTTGACGGATGCGGAGTAGAGCGCCACGGTTTTTGACTCTCGATTTGCTTGTGATCTGTTTTTGATTTGTCGGCATCGCCGACCGCCTGCAAACGTAGTTTGCGTAAGTGCGCCCTTCTCTTCTTTCAGGGTAGGTCTGTGCACTCCAATACTCTAGCGTAGAATGACAACAACCGACACCATCAAAGGCAGAACAGACATGGCTGATTTAGACGATTTGAAACGAAAACGTGACCAACTCACAGCCAAGATTCAGCAGGCAGAAGCACGACAACGAGCTACAGCCAAGAAGGCAGAAGATAGGGTCAAGGTTTTGGTCGGCGCGGCTGTGTTGTATCAACAAACACAGTCAACCGAAAAACGTGCAGCCCTACTATCATTACTGGATAACTTTCTGACACGACCAGCTGAGCGACTGGCTGTTCTAGGTGAGGATGGCCAAGGTTCTAATGAGTTTAAAAGACTAATTACAAAAATCTAGTAATTACCTTGTCAGATAGAAAAATATATAGAACTAAATTCAGTTATTAAAGTAAATCATTAGATGCACAGACAAGAATAGTGGCGATAAAACCCCTAGAATAGAGGGGTTTTTTCAGTATATTCTTATTTTACCATGCCTTCCCTAAACACCATTTTCTTATCTCCTGACGAATAGTTCTGAACGATACCAAGCAGCTCTTTAGAATAATCAATAACTGACATGACATTTACGGGTTCGTGGTACTCATACGCAAGCTTGTATCCTTTGATTTTTAACCTTATACCACCACCTTCATATTCTAAATATGAGTCATTTAGATCCTCGCTGTACACCCCTTTCCCATATGTGATACCTGGAAATTTAACAGGTAGTAAGCCAGCTAGTGTATGAAGTGAAATTCTACTACCTGTTGCCTCATTAGCTATAAATACTTCATCGTTAAGTGCCATACCCAATTTTTGGTCTATCCCCTCCAAATCCAGCCCAGGCTGGGATTCTAGCCAAGATTTATCAACACCTGGAGAAAATGAAGTTATTCTAGGGGGTGATATACTACTAATATTAAGGCTTATAGTTTTTATTAATGGCGTTCCATCTGGCGCAGTCCAATCTTCATCTGACCCTTCCCTTACAATAAGAAGATCTATTTTGTGTTTATTTGCCTTTGTCTGCGCACCTATTTGATAGCCTGTTCTTGTTGCATAGATAAGCCTAAGGCCAGGAATGTCACTTGTTTTACCAAGAAGCGCATCAATTTTCTCGATACTAACTCGAGAAGCATAATCTTTACATTCTATGACTGTTTTGTAATCATAACCGCCTAAATTGAATTCCCAATAGACATCAAACTGCCGAACTATCCCATTGATATCTTCTATTTTTTTATTGACCTCGACTTTTATATTTTTAAGATTTGAACTCACTTCAGAGTTGATTAAGCTTTGCTGAATAGCACCAACAAATGCTTCGTATTCAGTGCCGGTATTTTTTTTCATGTAATCCCTTAATATTATATTTGTTAGTTAGATAAGACAGATATGAAGGCGGAGTCACCCTACCGCATAGTAGATTCCAAGGAGCAATTGATCCATAGGATCACTGAGATCAAAAACATTCGCTACGCTCACCAGCTCGACCCCCTAAAGGGGGGCCCCCACTCGCTGGAGTAGATCCAGAGCGGGTTATGACCCTAAAGGGCAAGAGCAGGGACAAGGCGGGCTGACGCGCAGCTAGAGCCGCAGGGCGGCATGATGATGCTGGCTAGCGCGCCGGTTGAGGTTCCCACTGGCGTGGGAGCCCCTACGATTGGCCTTAAAAAAAGCCTCTCGCATGGCTCCACGCAGCGGGGAAATTTCAGAGGGATAAACACTCCCGACTCCCACTCCCAACAGGCGTTCCAGACTTTCAGGGGTTGTTTACAGTCGAGCCCCTAGCCCTCTTCGGCATATGGCGGTTGGTGGGTTTTAAGAC
>NZ_WIVQ01000192.1:0-2371 GCF_009600545.1 Pseudomonas sp. FSL R10-1339
GTAACTGATCCATAAACCTCACCTATCCAAACAGGCGGCGTCTGAGGTGGGGAGGAATCAAATCATGCTGGCGCGGAGGCCATTCACGGCGCAGCTACTTCATTTTTTGTGGCTTGATATCCACCACCGTCCCCGCTTGTACGTTTTTGATCGGTGAAAGCAAGTGCGGCGAAATATTCCAGCGTTGGCTGGTGTCGGTTACCACTGTGACGGTCTTGCGGTTGAACTTCATAACGGTACCGGACAGGCGCTCACCACTGGGTGAGTCGAAGCTTACCCGTGCTCCTGGATGGAACTGCATCATCGATTTATGAGCTTCCAACGACTCCAGCATCTTCAGCCGTTCGATAATGTGATGATTCAATGTCACTAACTCATCGACACTCAGATGATCAATATTGATACTCATGATGCCCTCCAATTCCAGGGTAGTAGCGCCTCAACGTCTTCAACCGACTCAGCCTGCGGTAATCGCTCCAGTACATGGCGCAGCCACGTATAGGGCTCCTGGCCGTTTGCCTTGGCGGTCTCGACCAGACTGTAGATCTGCGCACTGGCTGCGGCGCCCTTGGGCGTATCGCTGAATAGCCATGCTTTGCGACCGATCACAAATGGTTTGATTGCTCTTTCGGCGGCATTGTTGTCGATCGGTAAAAAGCCAGCCTCTATATAACGCTCCAGCCGGCTCCAGTTACTGGCCAGATAATTGACCGCTTTACCCAAGGCGCTTTGCGCAGTGACCTGCGGTTGAGTTTTCTCCAGCCAATTTTTTAACTGGCTGAGCACCGGCAAGCTCTGTTCCTGGCGACCGGCAAAGCGCTGTTCATCTGTCATCTCTTTCAACCCACGCTCGATGCCGTACAACTTGTTGATCATCGTCAGCGCAACATCGGCTCGACCGGCTTTGCCCTTGGGCTGCACTTTTTGCGCATCTACGAACTTGCGCCGTACATGGGCCATGCAGGCCAAACGCTCGATACCCGGCTGCGCGCCCAAAGCGTTATAGCCGGCGTAATCATCGGTCATCAGATAGCCGCGATAGTCGGCGAGCAGCCGCAACGGCACCTCCTGCGCTCGGCTGGTGGTGTAGTCAAACAGGATGACTGGGCGCTCCGGTGGGCCACTGGCTTGTACCCACATCCAGGATTGGCTGGTCGGGTCTCGGTCTGGCTCTTTCAGCACCTGCACTCGCGTTTCATCGCAGTGAACAATCGGACTCTCCAGTAACCGATCACGCATCAGATTCAGCAGTGGCTGGAAGTGTTCGCAGCACTGGATCACCCAGCGCGCCAAGGTTTGACGCGGGATATCGACACCGTGACGAGCGAGGACTTTTTCGAAACGGTGCAGCGGCAGGCCATCGACGTACTTAGTGGTCAGCAGCATCGCCAATACGCTGGGGCTGGCCATGCTTTTTTCGATCAGTTGCGCGGGTTTGTCGGCGGTGACCGGTGCTGTTTCGCAGCCTCGGCAGCCGTAGACCTTGCGGATATGTTTGATCACCCGGATCTGCATCGGCACGATCTCCAGCTGTTCGCTGGTTTCTTCACCGATGGCGTGTCTGCGGCAACCGCAAGCGCAGGTCAGTTCGTGCTCGGAGAGTTCGTGGATGACCTCGATGCGTGGCAAGTCAGCCGACAGTGGCTTGCGTTTGCCACGGCGCTTGGTCGGGGCGACAACTTCTTCGTCAGCTTCAACGGGCGCTGGCGTGTCGATACTTTCGGCTTCATTAAACAGCAGCAGTTGTGGCGTCGCCGGATCAGCGGTTTGCTCTGACTTGCGCCCGAACAGGCGCTGACGAAGTAGCGCATTCTCTTCTTCAAGAAGAACGACCTTCGACTGCATCTGAGCAAGTAATTGCTTGAGCGCAGCCAGGTCATCGGGAAGGTTGTCGGACATGGAAATCATGTCCCGGATTATACCCAATCAAGCAACAAATCGCGGCGTCAAAACCTGATGCGGACGGTTGCGCCAGAGATCAAAACCGTCGAGCAGCCAGTTCAGTTCCTGAACCGTCAGCACGATGGCTTCGTCGGTGGCATTGGGCGAGGTTTTGAAACGCTCGGACTCCAGGCGCTTGAGCCAAAGGCAGAAGCCGTTGCGCTCCCAATAGAGGATTTTCACCCGATTACGGGGGCGATTCAGAAAAACAAAAAGTACCGGGTCGAATACCGCTACCTTGATATCCAGCTCGACCAGGGCCGCGAGGCCGTCGATGGATTTTCGAAAGTCCACGGGCTTGGGGTATAGGTACACTTTTTCGACTTTGGCGTCGGGACGCATCATGACGGACTGGCTCCAGAAAGAAATCGGGAGCACAGCATCGGACATCAGGTTTCGGCTTGGAATGTGGGCTTCATGGAGCGCTTAC
>NZ_WIVQ01000193.1:0-2369 GCF_009600545.1 Pseudomonas sp. FSL R10-1339
CAGCACAACCCCAAGCAAGGCCCACCAGCCCCAGGTCTGCGGCAGGTAGCTGACGGGTGCAGGCAGGGCCAGGGTTTGCAGTTGCTCAATGCTGGGGATAGGACTGCTCATGGCCGCGCCCCGCCCAGTTTGCCCAGTTCGATCCGCAGCTGGCTGTGAGTATCCTGCGCGGTGCTGAACATCATCAGCGGCACCTGGCTGCGGCGCAGCAGGCTGGCGATGTCCTTGAAGCGCCCGCTGAGGAAGTCGCCCAGTGGCTGGCGTACGTGTGCGTGCTCTACCGCCAGCTCCACTTGCAACTGGCCCTGGGTAACCAGCAAGCGCCCGGTATCGGGCAGGTCCAGCGCCAATGGGTCGTAAACCTGCATGGCGATGACATCGTTGTGCACTGCCAGTTGGCGCAGCAACTGCAGGGTGTGCGGCCCGGCCCCGGCGAAATCGCTGATCAGGCAAATCAGGTGGTCGTGACCGGCGATGGCCAGGCAATGTTGCAGGACCTTGTCCAGTTGGTCGGCGTCTTCGCAGTCCGGTTGAGTGGCATTGAGTTCCTGGTTTTGCCGGGCAATTTTGCTGCACAACGCCTCCACCCGTTTGCGGCTGCGCAGCGGGGCAATACTGTCGATGCGTTGATCGTTGAATACCAGGGCGCCCACCCGGTCACCGGCGTTGAACACCATCCATGCGGCCAGTGCACCCAGTTCGGCAGCGGTGGCGGATTTGAAGCTGCGGCTGGAGCCAAAAAACATCGACATGCGCTGGTCGACCACGATCAAGGCCGGGCGGTCGCGTTCTTCGGTAAAGGTACGCACCACTGGCTTGCCAGTGCGCAATGAGGCGCGCCAGTCGAGGTGGCGAAGGTCGTCACCGGGTTGATAGCGGCGTAGTTCGTCAAAATTCAGGCCGCGGCCACGCAAGCGCGAAGCATGATTGCCCGAGAGGATACTGCCGTGGGGTTGGCGGGCGACAAAACTCAACGCCCGCGCTTTGAACTCCAGCGCCATCAGTTGCGCAAGCGAGACGTATACCAGGCCGTCGGCCTCCTGCCGTTGGGCGTGCATCAGGCAGGTATCGCGACTTTGTCGAGTATGCGTTGCAGTACCTGATCAGCGCTGACGCCATCGGCCACGGCGTCGTAGCTCAGTTGCAGGCGGTGGCGCAGTACCGGATACGCCACGGCGCGCACGTTGTCCGGGGTGACAAAGGCCTGGCCGCGCAGCCAGGCGTCGGCACGGGCGCAGCGGTCAAGGCCGATACCGCCGCGGGGGCTGGCGCCGATACTGATCCAGCGGGCCAGATCGGCGTCATAGTCGGCAGGACGGCGGGTGGCGTTGATCAGGTCGATCAGGTAAGCATCGATGGCGGGGGACACGGCCACTGTGGCGACTTCGCGGCGAGCCGCGAAAATCACCTCCTGACCCAGGGTAAACGGCGGGGCTGTATCGGCCGTGGCGTGCTGCACCTGTTCCTCAGCGCGCAGCATGCGCAGCACCCGGGATTCATCTGCCGGGCTTGGGTAGTCGAGCAGCACTTTCATCACAAAGCGGTCCATCTGCGCCTCGGGCAGCGGGTAGGTACCTTCCTGTTCGATGGGGTTTTGCGTAGCCAGCACCATAAACAGTGCGGGCAGCGGGTGGCTGTTGCCGGCGACGGTGATCTGCCGTTCTTCCATGGCTTCAAGCAGGGCCGCCTGCACCTTGGCCGGGGCGCGGTTGATTTCGTCGGCCAGGATCAGGTTGCCGAACAACGGCCCGGGTTGAAAACGGATCAGGTTCTGGCCGTCCACCTGGTGCAGCACCTCGGCGCCGGTGATGTCCGATGGCAGCAGGTCAGGGGTGAACTGGATACGGCTCATCTGCGCCTCCAGGTGCCTGGCCAACGCCTTGACGGTGCGGGTCTTGGCCAAACCCGGCAGGCTTTCGAGGAGCAGATGACCGTTGGCCAGCAACCCGACGATGATCTGGCGGATAACCTCGTCCTGGCCCAATACCGCTTCGGCGATGCTGGCTTGCAGGGCATTCAGATCGTTGAGCGCTGTCATAAAGCATTCCTTGCTTGAGCACGATTACCAGGGGGCGGGGACCATCACAAACTGCACGTTGCCACCCACATAGCGGGGCTGATACCAGGTTGGTCCGCAGTGTTGATACGCCACATTGTTGGCCACGACCGATACGCAGTCCGCAGGCACGCTGGTGACTTGCGAGCCGATGGCTATTGCCGTGGCCGTGGTTGCACCGACCACGGCGGCGGCTGCCCACGGGTGATACCAGTTGTCCGGTGGTGGTGGCGCAGGCAAGGGCCGTGGCGGAGGTGGCATGGGCCGTGGTGCCGGGTAGGGATGCGGTTGGGGGGCCGGCTGCGGGTAGGGG
>NZ_WIVQ01000194.1:0-2290 GCF_009600545.1 Pseudomonas sp. FSL R10-1339
GCCCTGGGATGGGGCCTGTGGTGGCTGCGCCGCTACCTGCCCGCCAAACGCCTGCCGGCACGCACCGAACAACCGCTCGACCCGGTACGCCTGGCTGCCCTGGAAGAACTGGCCCGTTTCCCCAAACCCTACGATGGCGCACCGGCCGGCGCCTGGTTGCAACAGCTCAACGGCCTGCTCAAGCGCCTGTGCCGCAACCACTACCCCTACAGCCAGAGCCACACCCTCAATGGCCGCAAGTGGCTGGCGTTCCTGGACAACCGCTGCCCGGCTGCCGGCTTGACCCGCTGGATGGTGCTGGTCGAAGGTGCCTACAAGCCCGAGTGCAAGCTCGACGACAAGGCCATTGCCGGGCTCAATCAGGCGGTCGAAACCTGGATTCGCAAACATGTTTGAATTTGCCTGGCCGTGGATCTTCATCCTGCTGCCCCTGCCCTGGTTGATGCGCCTGGTGCTGCCGCCTGCCGACAGCGGGGAGGCGGCGCTGCAGGTCAGTTTCTTGAGTGACCTTGAACAACTGACCCGGCGCAAGGCCCGCGCCACCCTGCCTTCCTGGCGCCAGCAAATCCCCCATATCCTGCTCTGGCTGCTGTTGCTGACGGCCGCTGCCCGCCCGCAGTGGCTGGGCGAACCTTTACCGATTGCCGCCAGCGGCCGTGACTTGCTGGTGGCCGTGGATGTCTCGGGTTCGATGGACTACCCCGACATGCAATGGCAGGGCGAAGACGTAACCCGCCTGGACCTGGTCAAAAACCTGCTCGGCGAGTTCCTCGAAAACCGTGAGGGCGATCGCGTCGGCCTGATCCTCTTCGGCAGCCAGGCTTACCTGCAAGCGCCGCTGACCTTCGACCGCCACACCGTGCATACCTGGCTCGACGAAGCACGCATTGGCATCGCCGGTAAGAACACCGCCATCGGCGACGCCATTGGCCTGGCCCTCAAGCGCCTGCGCCAACGCCCGGCACAAAGCCGGGTGCTGATCCTGATTACCGATGGCGCCAACAACGGCGGGCATATCGACCCGCTGACCGCCGCTCGCCTGGCTGCCGAAGAGGGAGTCAAAATCTACCCCATCGGCATCGGCGCTGACCCGGACGAGAGCAGCAAGGGTCTGCTCAGCATCAACCCCGGGGTCGACCTCGATGAGCCGGCACTCGAAGAAATCGCCAAAGTCACCGGTGGCCGCTACTTCCGCGCCCGCAACGGCGGTGAACTGGCGGCCATCAAGGACACCCTCGACCAACTGGAGCCTGTGGCCCAACAACCGACCCAGGCGCGTCCGGCGCAGGCACTCTACAGCTGGCCGCTGGCCGCGGCCCTGTTGCTCAGTATGCTGCTGGTGATCCGCGAACTGTGGCCCAACAACCCGGTGCAGCGCTGGCTGAGCAAGGAGCATTTTCTGCAGCAACATCCTGACTGGCGTGCGCGCCTCACACACCTGCGCCTGCGGAGGCGTCGATGAGTACGCTCTGGCCGCACTGGTTCCGCCCCGAATGGCTGCTCATCCTGCCGCTGCTCGGCTGGTTGCTGTGGCAGCGCTGGCACCGGGAAAAACGCGCGGGCCGCTGGCAGAAAATCCTGCCGCCGGCCTTTCATCGGGTGCTGCTCAGCGGCGGCACCGGGCGTAGCAGCAAATTGCCATGGATCGCCCTCGGGCTCGGCTGGCTGCTGGCCCTGCTGGCCCTGCTCGGACCCAGTTGGCAGCGCGTCGAGCAGTCCTCGCAGAAACCCGAAGACCCGCTGGTGGTGATGCTCGAACTGACCCCCGAAATGCTCGCCACCGACAGTTCGCCCAACCGTCTTGAGCAGGCACGGCGCAAAATCTACGACCTGCTGCAAAACCGCAGCGACGCGCAAACCGCCGTGATCGTCTACGCGGGCAGCGCCCATACCCTGGTGCCGCTGTCCGATGACATGGCCACCAGCCGCAACCTGCTCGAAGCCCTCAAGCCGTCGATCATGCCGCAGCCGGGCCATCGCGCCGACCTGGCGATTGGCAAAGCCCTTGAACTGCTGGATCAGAGCGCACTGGGCCAGGGCCGCTTGCTGCTGATCACCTCATCGCTCAGTGAACTGGAGCGCAACGGCATCCGCCAGGCCTTGAGCGGCCATGCACCGCAACTGCTGATACTGGGTATTGGCAGTCGCGAAGGCGCCCCCGTGGTGGATGAAAACGGGCAGTTTCTCCAGGACGACCAGGGTGCCATTCTCCTGCCGCGTCTCGACAGCCCGAGCCTGCGCGCCTTTGCCCTCGATGTGGGTGGCCGCTACCGCCAGGCGCGTCTGGATG
>NZ_WIVQ01000195.1:0-2245 GCF_009600545.1 Pseudomonas sp. FSL R10-1339
CGGTAGTTCAGTCGGTTAGAATACCGGCCTGTCACGCCGGGGGTCGCGGGTTCGAGTCCCGTCCGCTGCGCCATATTTGCTTCAGGGCCCTTGAACTCCCTGAATCTACATAAAAAGCGACCCCAGGGTCGCTTTTTTTGTGCCCGGGATTTTGTACGGACCCAGCCACTGTGGGAGCGAGCCTGCTCGCGAAGATGCCGGACTTGCCGGATAACCGCGAAGCTCTTGGCGCCTTCGCGAGCAGGCTCGCTCCCACAGTGGGGTCGAATGCGGTTTCAGGCCGCGATCCACGATCAGATGCGACAAACTGCCCGCGATTATCACCACTTGATGCACAATACGCCCCGTACCGTTCTCTTCAGGATTTTCAATGCTTATGTCATTCCCCGTGCGTGCCGTGGTAGTCGCTCTCGTGCTGACTGGCCTGGCAGGTTGCTCGTCGAAGAAAACTGCCATCTATGAACATGAAAACTTCGATGACTCCGGTACGTTCTCGCGCAATTACCCGGTGACCGACAAGACAGCCTGCGAATCAGCGCGGCGCGCCTTGCTTAGCCAGGGCTATATCATCACCAGCAATGACCCGAAAATGATCAGCGGCCACAAGAGCTTCCAGCAAACCGGCGAAAGCCATCTGGAGATCAGCTTCAACATTGTGTGTGCCGACGATGGCGGTTCTGAGCATCACGCCACCATGTTTGCCAATGCGCTGCAGGACCGTTACGCCCTGAAGAAAGTCAACAACTCTGCCAGTCTGGGTGTCGGTGTGCTGGGTTCGGTGTCGATGCCGATTGGTTCAACCGATGATTCGATGGTCAAAGTCGCCAGCGAGACGGTGTCTTCGGCGCAGTTCTATGACCGCTTTTTTGGCCTGGTCGAAGTGTTCCTGCCCAAGCCCAAGGAAGTCGTGAAAGCGGTAAAGGCGCCGCAAAAAGCCAAGCCTGATCTGGGCGTGCCTGAGCCTGCGCCAGTGCCGACTGAAGTGATTGTGCCTGCACCCCAGCCGGTTATTGTGCCCGAGCCAGTTGTGGCGCCTGCCAGCGAGCCTGTGCTGCTGCCCCCGGCCGCAGCCGAACCTGTTCTACCTGTGCTGGAGGCCCCGGTAACGGTACCTGCAGTGGTGGCGCCAGTCACGCCTGTGGTCGAGCCTGTGACCGAGCCTGCCATCACCTCCGTACCTGCCGCCGTAGAGCCTTCCCCCGTTCAATAACTGTGCAGTAAATCTCAAAAGCTCTGCTACGTTTAACGATGAGTATTGACAGTGCCCGCGAAGGTGTCATTTTTCCTTCATGCGGGCACTTTATGCTCAGGCATGACTTAAACAAACAGACTGAAAAGGGATGCTGTATGGACGACTATCAGGAAGAGCTGCTTGAATACCAGGCCTTTGAACTGGACCCGCTGGAACCTGCCGACGATGCGACCGAGCTTTGAGCCCGGTGCAGCATCAGGCAGTCTGGCGCTGACGCCGTCGGTATTCTCCCGGCGTCTGCGCATTCCAGCGCTTGAAGGCCCGCTGAAACGCCTCGGCTGAGGCAAACCCCAACAAATAAGCGATTTCGCCGAAGGCCAGCTCCGTATCACGGATATAGGTCATGGCGAGGTCGCGGCGTGTGTCGTTGAGAATGGCGCGAAATTGCGTGCCTTCTTCGGCCAGCTTGCGGCGCAAGGTCCAGGTCGGCAGCTTGAGGCGTGCCGCCACTTCCTCCAGGTCGGGTTCGCGACCGCCATTGAGCAAAGGCCCCAGCAGTTGCGTAATGCGCTCGCGCAGGCTGCGGGTGCGGGTCATTTGCTCCAGTTCGCGCTCACACAGTTGCAGCAGGTAGGCCCAGGTGCTGGGGCAGTGCTGCGGGTTGCGCAGGTCGAGGGTGGCGTGATTGAGGCGCAGCTGGTTGGTTTCTGCACGAAACTGCAGGGTCGAGCTGCCCAGCCCGTTGTAGCATTGGGCGTAATCCGGTTCGCTGAATTCGATATCGATCTGCTCGCAGCTCAAGGGCCGGGCTGCAACCGCGGACAGGTGCTGCAACCAGCCGGCAATGATCGAGTCCACCACAAAGCGGTTATAGGCGTTGTACGGGCTGATGGAGTAAAACCGCAGCCAGGCACCCTGGGCGTCTTCGTGCAGGCTTGACTGCCCGCGGTAGTTGGAGCCGTACAAGGGTTCGAAACGTATCAGGGTGCGGGCCGCTTCGCGCACTGTGGGTGCCTGGGCTGCGGTGACGCCGGCCAGGCCCACCTGGCCCAG
>NZ_WIVQ01000196.1:0-2226 GCF_009600545.1 Pseudomonas sp. FSL R10-1339
GGCCAATCCCAGCCCGTGGCCGGCCGCTGTCTGGCCCGGTGCGCGGAAAAACGGCTCACCCAATTGCGCCAGGTACTCTTCAGCGACCCCCGGGCCATGGTCGCGAACCTTGATGGTGATGTGTTCGCCTTCGCGCTCCGCACTCAGTTCAATCGGCTGGCCAGGCGGGTTGAAGCGCTGCGCGTTGCGCAACAGGTTATCCACGGCGCGCTCGATCATCGTTGGCCAGCCGTTGAGGCCCAACCCCTGTTCGGCTTGCAGCAGTACGGACTGCTCGGGAGCCGCCAGCGAGGCGTCTTTTTGTACGGTGTTGAGCAGTGCATTGAGGTCGACCTGCTCGGCGCTGGCCTGATCGGCATCGACTCGGGCCAGGGTCAGAATCTCGCTGATCAACGATTCCAGCCGGTCGCACTCGCGGGTCAGGCGTGGCCACAGTTTTTCACGTTCTTCAGGCCCGGCGCGTTCAGCCAGGGCCAGAGCGATCTTGAGCCGGGCCAGGGGCGAGCGCAGCTCGTGGGACACATCACGCAGCAGTTGGCGCTGGCTGCCGATCAGGCTTTGCAGGCGGGCACCCATGCGGTTGAAGTCGGTGGCCAGCACGCCAAATTCATCACGTCGCGACGCCAACTGCGCCAGGCTGTTCTGTTGGTAAGTGGTTTGCCCAAGGTCATGCACGGCAACGCGCAGACGCTTGAGCGGGCGGGTAATCGAGAGCGTCACCATCAGGCTGAACAGCGTCAGCACCACCAGCGCAATCCCCAGTGCGCTCAGAGGCCAGATCAGGCTCTGGCGGTGCCAGGCATCCAGTTCCGGGTGCGGAATGCGGTAAATCAGCAAATAGGTTTCGGCGGTTTTCGGGCTGGTGTATTCGACGGTCAGGCGGCGCCATGGCAACTGTTCTGTGCCCGGATTCTGGCGGGCTTCCCAGGCGGCTGCCCGACGCGGGAAGGTGCCACGTACCAGCGGGTCGCCACTTTCGTTGAGCACTTGCACGTCGATGTGATAACGGCGCTTGCGCCGTTCAAGGAAATCCTGCGCCGCATCGGCGCCCTGAGTTTCGTAACGCTCGGTCCACTGTTGCGCCAGATTGGCGATCCCGGGATGACGGCTGAGAATCCATGCGTCCTGATTGAGCATATGCCCCAGCAGGATCGACAACCCTGCGACCAGGGCAATCGCCAGCCAGAAGCTGGCCAGAATGCGCCAAAACAGTGATCGCACGGTAATTCCTCACAAGTCATTGATTGAAACGACCAAAGCCCAACGGCGTGAGCCGTTGGGCTTGGTGGGCAGACAGATTATTGCGCTTTTGGCGCTTGCTGTGCTTTCCAGTCCTTAAACTCTTTCATCTCGGCTTGACGCTCGGCGCGTTTCTTTTGCATCTCGTCGAAGCGTTTTTGCTGATCAGGCTTGAGCAAGGCGCGAATATCGCTCTGGGTTTTGTCGTGCTTGGCCTTCATCTCGTCTTTCAGGGCTTTCTGGTCGGCGGCTGGCAGTTTTTCCAGGTACTTCTCGACCAGTTGCTTGCGATCATGCATTTGCTCGCCCATCAGCTTGCCGATCTGCTGGCGCTGCTCGCGGGTGAGGTCCAGCTGGCTGTAAGGGGCGTCGCCGCGACCGTGGTGCTCGCCGCCGTGACGAGGGCCCATCTGGCCGTCACCACCAGGCATGGCCATTGCGACGGTTGGCAGTGCTGCAGCAAACATCAAAGCAATTAGAGTCTTACGCATGGTGTGTCTCCTTTGAATTTGGATTCCGGTCGTTCCGGATGCGCCCAGTTTAGGGAGATCAAGGTCAATCGCTGTCAACCGTGGGTAAAGCTTTGGTAAAGACGGTTTTGCCGGGGATTTACACAGGGTGAGGGCGCTTTTCTCAGACGCTGTAGAAATACCCGCGGCTGCGCAGTGCCACGATGCGCGGGCTGCCATCCGGGTGCGGGCCGATCTTTTTGCGCAGGTTGCTGATATGCATGTCCAGGCTGCGGTCGTACAGGGTCAGCTTGCGGCCCAGGGCGATCTGCGCCAGTTCCTGTTTGTCCAGCGGCTCACCCGGTTGGCGCAGCAGGGCTTCAAGGATGCGGCTTTCAGACACGGTCAGGGTAATGTCGCGCTGGTCGATGGTGACCACGCCGCGCATCGGGCTGAAACACAGGTCGCCCAGCTCCATCTGGCTGGACACCGCCGCCGGGTGGCTGCGGCGCAACACGGCGCGCAGGCGGGCTGTCAG
>NZ_WIVQ01000197.1:0-2203 GCF_009600545.1 Pseudomonas sp. FSL R10-1339
GGTCAGGGCGGGCCAGCCGGGCCAGCTCCGGTCGCCGATTACGATGCCATTTGGGCCAGCATCCAGAAAACCGCCGGGCCTGAGTTGAGCATGTACAACGTGCGTATGCCGCCAGTGGCCGGCCAGCCTGCCACGGTGTTCTACCTATTGAACACCTCACCCCATGAGCGCGCGTTCAACCAGATTGTGCTCGACCCGGCCACCGGTGCCGTCAAAAAAGTCGATCGTTATGACGACAAGTCCTACAAGGCACAATTGCTGACCAGCATTTACGCGCTGCACACAGGCAGTTACTGGGGCATTACCGGGCGCGTGCTGGTGACCGTAGCCAGCCTGACCATGCCGCTGTTCTTTATTACCGGCTGGTTGCTGTATCTGGACCGTCGACGTAAAAAGCGTCAGATCAAGCAGGCACGCCAGGGTTTTGCCGCTACGAGCAGCGATACGCCGTCCTGGCTGATCGGTTTTGCCAGCCAGAGCGGCTTTGCCGAGCAACTGGCCTGGCAGACCGCCGGGCAATTGCAAGCCGCCGGATTGCCGGTACGGGTGCAGCCCTTGGCCGCCCTGAGCGAAAACGATTTACAACAGGCCAGCAACGCGCTGTTTGTGGTGAGCACCTTTGGCGATGGCGAAGCGCCTGATAGCGCGCGGGGCTTTGAACGCAAGATCCTCGGCCAGCCTCTGGGACTGAACCGCCTCAAGTACTCGGTGCTGGCACTGGGCGATCGTCAATACCCGCACTTTTGCGGTTTTGCCACGCGGATCCAGCACTGGCTGAGCGAGCGCGGTGCCCAAGCGTTGTTCAGCCCGGTGCAGGTGGACAGCGGCGATGCCGAGGCCCTGCATCAATGGCAACAGCAGCTTAGCCAACTGACCGGAGGCACGCCGAATGCCAACTGGCAGGCGCCTGGTTACAACAACTGGCCCCTGACTGAGCGCAAGCTGCTCAACCCCGGCAGCAGTGGCTCGGGGGTGTACCTGCTGGGGCTCAGCGCGCCTGACACCAACAGCCTGTGGCAGGCCGGTGATCTGGTGGAAGTGATGCCGCGGCAATCGAGCTGGGCGGTTGAGCACTTCCTGGAGGGGCTGGGCCTGTCGGCTGACACTCCGGTGCAACTCGATGGCCTGCAGGAAACTTTGGCTCAGGCCCTGGCTGGCCGACAACTGCCGGAAAATCGCGGCCATCTTGTGGGCATGCACGCCCAGGCACTGGTGGACGCACTGATCCCGTTGAACATGCGCGAATACTCCATTGCCTCGATCCCGCAGGACGGTCTGCTGGAGTTGATCGTACGTCAGGAGCGGCATGCTGATGGCAGCCTGGGCATCGGTTCGGGCTGGCTTACCGAACATGCCGCAGTCGGCTCGGCGATCAGCCTGCGCGTGCGCCGCAACAGCGGTTTTCATTTGCCGGCCGAACCGGTGCCAATGATTCTCCTCGGCAATGGTACCGGCCTGGCAGGGCTGCGCAGCTTGCTCAAGGCTCGGATTGCCCAGGGCCAGCAGCGCAACTGGCTGTTCTTTGGCGAGCGTAATGCCGAGCACGACTTCTATTGCCGCGATGAGCTGCAGGGCTGGTTGGCCAGTGGCGATCTGGCGCGGCTGGATCTGGCGTTTTCACGGGATCAGGCGCAGAAGGTGTATGTGCAGGACCGCTTGCGCGAGTCTGCCGAGCAGGTACGCCAATGGCTGGACCAAGGCGCGGCGATTTATATCTGTGGCAGTTTGCAGGGAATGGCGGCGGGTGTGGATCAAGCGCTGATCGACATGCTGGGGGCAGAAGCGGTAGAGAGGCTGATCGAGCAAGGGCGTTATCGGCGGGATGTGTACTAGTCGGACAAGCTGCTCAGCTCTTGTGGGAGCGGACTTGCTCGCGATGGCATCGCCACGGTTTGCCTGACAGACCCCAGTATCTGCATCGCAGGCAAGCCAGCTCCCACTGGATTTACGGTGACATTGTGGGAGCGGGCTTGCTCGCGATGGCATCGCCACGGTTTGCCTGACAGACCCCAGTATCTGCATCGCAGGCAAGCCAGCTCCCACTGGATTTACGGTGACATTGTGGGAGCGGGCTTGCTCGCGATGGCATCGCCACGGTTTGCCTGACAGACCCCAGTGCCTGCATCGCAGGCGAACCAGCTCCCACTGGATTTGCGGTGACATTGTGGGAGCGGGCTTGCTCGCGATGGCATCGCCACGGTTT
>NZ_WIVQ01000198.1:0-2188 GCF_009600545.1 Pseudomonas sp. FSL R10-1339
GGGTCAGCGCGGCAATCCCGCCTTTGGCTGCGCTGTAGTTGGACTGCCCCACCGACCCCTGCAGGCCCGCGCCGGAACTGGTGTTGATGATCCGTGCCGCCACCGGCCGGCCAGCCTTGGCCAGGTCGCGCCAGCGCTTGCCAAGGATATTGGCCAGGCAAAAATGCCCCTTGAGATGCACACGCATGACCGCATCCCAGTCCTCTTCAGCGAGGCTGATAAACATGCGGTCACGCAGGATTCCGGCGTTGTTGACCAGCACATGCACTTCGCCAAACGCGGCCAGGGCGGCGTCGACGATGTGCTGTGCCGTGGCCAGGGTGGTGATGTCATCGGCATTGGCAATGGCCTGCCCACCAGCCTGGAGGATTTCTGCCACGACCTCTTCGGCGGCTTCGCGACGAATATCGTTGACCACCACATTGGCGCCCTGCCCGGCGAACGCCAGCGCGTAAGCGCGGCCCAAACCGCCGCCCGCGCCGGTAATGATGACGGTACGTTCTGCACAAATTGCCATGTCGTTGCTCCTAGAGGCGTTCAATAATCGTCACGTTGGCTTGACCGCCGCCTTCGCACATGGTCTGCAAACCGTAGCGGCCACCGCTGTGCTCAAGCTGGTTGAGCAGGCCGGTCATCAACCGTGCACCGCTTGCCCCCAACGGATGGCCGAGAGCAATTGCACCGCCGTTGGCGTTGGTCCTGGCCGGGTCGAAATCCAGCTCCTTGGCCCAGGCCATCACCACCGAGGCGAAGGCTTCGTTGATTTCAACAAGGTCAATGTCCTGCATGCCCATGCCAGCCTTTTTCAGTGCGGCACGGGTGGCGGCAATCGGGGCCCTGAGGTGCCAGATCGGGTCGTCGCCCAGCACCGACAGGTGATGGATCCGTGCCCGAGGGGTGAGGTTGTAGCGTTTGAGCGCCGCCTCGGAGACCACCAGCAAGGCAGCCGAGGCATCGCAGGTCTGGCTGGATACCGCAGCGGTGATCGACGCAAACTCGGCAAACACCGGCTCCAGTTCGGCCATTTTGGCCAGGCTGGTTTGGCGCGGTGTTTCATCGTCCCATACCCCTTCGCAGGGCACGATTTCGTTGACGAAACGGCCGGCGGCCATGGCGGCCAGCGCCCGGCGATGGCTCTCCAGGGCATAGGCTTCCATGTCCTGGCGGCTGATGTTCCAGTGGTCGGCGATACGCTGGGCAGCGTAGAACTGGTTGACCGGCTGTTTGCCAAAGCGCGCTTGCCAGCCCTTGCTGCCGGAGAACGGGTCGGCAAAGCCCAGTGGCTGCCCGGCCAGCATCGCCGAGGAAATAGGGATCTGGGTCATGGTTTGCACACCACCCACGGCAATCACATCCTGGGTGCCACTCATCACCGCCTGCGCGGCGAAGTGCAGCGCCTGTTGTGACGAACCGCACTGGCGATCGATGGTGGTGCCCGGCACGTTCAGCGGCAAACCGGCGGCCAGCCAGCTGGTGCGGGCGATATCACCGGCCTGGGAGCCGATGGTGTCGACACACCCAAAAATCACATCGTCATATTCGTCGGCCGGAATTGCGTTGCGCTCCACCAGTGCTTTGAGCACATGGGCGCCGAGGTCGATGGCATGGACGTGGGCCAGGCCGCCCTTGCGTTTGCCGGTGGGGCTGCGCAATGCATCAACAATATAGGCTTCAGGCATCGGTCAATCCTCGAAGGTGTGACCGCAGCCCAGAGGCGCCGCGCCACTCAATACATATTCGGCCACACGGGCCTTGTGCAGCGCACGGTCGCCCCAGGCACTGTCCAGTGCCCAGGCGCGCTTCATGAACATTTGCAGGTCGACTTCCCAGGTGTAACCCATCGCCCCATGCACCTGGATGCCGTGGCGGGCCGCCAGCCAGCTGGCTTCGCAACTGGCCAGGCGCGCCTGGGACACCCACACGGCGGCATTCGGTTCATTGTGTGCCAGGGCGTATGCGGCGCGGTACAGCACCGGTTTGGCGAACTCCAGCGCAGTAGCCACGTCGGCCAGATGATGCTTGACTGCCTGAAAACTGCCGATGGGCTTACCGAATTGTTTGCGCTGCGCGGCGTAGTCCACCGATAAATCCAGCATGCGCTGAGCCAGCCCGAGCAACTGCCCGGCCACCGACAGCGCGCCACGATCAAGGGTTTGCGCCCACAGCTGGCGGCCCTGTTCGCCCTGCG
>NZ_WIVQ01000199.1:0-2135 GCF_009600545.1 Pseudomonas sp. FSL R10-1339
AATTACAACTTCGTCCAGATCTCCCGCAGCTACCTGACTCAGATGCGTAAATTGGCCCGTGCAAGCCCCATAGCGCACGAGATTTTGTATTACTTGGTGGAGCACATGGGTAGGACCACAAACGCCGTAGTGTGTAGCTATGGGACGCTCTGCGAGGTCACAGGCGTAAGCCGTCCTACAGTGGGTCGAGCAATCAAGCTCCTCAAGGATGAAAACTGGATCGACACAGTAAAAATCGGCAATGCCAGCGCCTACTGTGTCAACGAACGAGTGTTCTGGCAGGCAGGCCGCAACCAACGGAAATACGCCGTTTTCTCTGCGACCGTCATTGCCTCTGCATCTGAGCAAGACAGCAATTTCAAGGAAAAGGCGAAGCAGAAACTGACCTACATCCCAATCATCGAAGACAACAACATAGCCGTTACCGGAAAGGATGAACTTCCACCGCCAGACCAACAAGACCTAGATATCTAAAAGCTCCACAATAATGTTAACCAGGAAGGTGCTATGTGAACGGAAAATCTGCAGGTAAGCTTTGGGTTAGGGCTGGTTTAATTGCAATAGTATTGCCGCTATGTTTTATATTCCCATATGTTTTGATTGTTGTACTAATCTTAACATGGTTAACTTTCTTAGACTTTATAGAACCAAAAACTAAAACGGTCCTTCCGCCTCGAACATGGGTTGACGCAAAACCCGACGATAGTGACTGGCTAGAGCTATTCCTAAAAGGCTGTGAATCTCCAGCAGAGGAAAAGTTTCTACAATCCATGGTTAAAGAATTCAATCTTTATCCTAGTAATGGGGCACTAATTTCCCCAGCGTTATCAATGGAAATGCAATTCACATTCCATAACTATCGATTTGATTTTGTGCTGAACAGCAAGTACATCGTCGAAATTGATGGTGCCACATACCACTCTTCACCTGAGCAGGTAGAGCGTGACCGTATCCGAGACGAATTCTCAGTAGCCCATGGTTATAGCGTCCTCCGGATACCAGCAAGTATAGTTTTCAATAATCCCGCCGAAGCTATCCGAAGGGTCAAGGATTTTGCTTTAAACCCTACCAGGTCTGCGACAGAGCCAGAGCCAGAGCCAGTTGCTAAGAATAGTATTATACGGAAACCTGTATCAAACTACATTGGTGACTTCACGAAAGGCGTATCGAGTTTTACTAAAATAGTTATTGATGCTAGCTTGAAACAAGCTACTATTTCAGATTTTAAAAAAGCCATAGATAGTGAACAAATATTTCTTAACGCTATGGTACGTAAAGTCGAGACAGAGATTCGTTTAATGAACCTTTCTCCTGGTGAGCGAAAGATTCATGATGAAATGTACGCAAGAATTACACAAGGTCATATTAAAAAACCAATAACCGAAATTTTTTGTTGGACACCTATTATTTTGCCGGAGCCAATTGATAATGAAGTTGTTCAGCGGCAAATTTCAATGGAGTGCCCCTATCATCTTGAAAACCTCAGAAAGTATTTTGAGGATTTGAGGAAAAGATCTGCTAATGATTATATGTTTGCAGTTCTTTTCCATAAATACATGGAGGAATCGGGTTTCCCGGATATGGATCTAATCAAATCTGGCGCTCATGTGCCTACTTCACGTGAGTAGTCCAATATATTATTTTAACGTCCCCGATCGATCGGGGCATTTTTTATTTTTTCTTGGCGTATCGCCGTCCTCTGTTCCTTAGCTTTCTTGTTTTCCAGTTGGAACGTCATGGCCACTTTTAAAACCTCAGTAACCTGAGCCTTTGTAAGCCCCTTGAAAGGCCCCTGAAGCGTCTCAAGACGCTTTCTGAGGTCATTTGCCGTGTCCTGCAGCTCCTTCGCTCTGCGACGTTCCTGGAGCGCTGTAGAGGCCGTAGCAACGGTCCCGGCGAACCCTTCGTTCACCGCTTTGGTAAGACGTTCTGCAATCATTTCTGGTGATTCGACTAAATCGCCACGACCCAACACCGTCTTAGCCATGAACCCCGCCTTTTCCAGCACCCGCGGCTCTACCGCTTTCGGACTGATCGTCGCCCTATCCTTCACACCGCGCTCTACAGCGGCGTAGTACAGCTGAATCGTCTGATGGGTGGCCTTACTGCCCTTGATCCCGCTCTCCAGCCCCAAA
>NZ_WIVQ01000019.1:0-61877 GCF_009600545.1 Pseudomonas sp. FSL R10-1339
GCTCCAGAAAGAAATCGGGAGCACAGCATCGGACATCAGGTTTCGGCTTGGAATGTGGGCTTCATGGAGCGCTTACGGTCGGCCTGCGGGGCAGGTCTTCTGCACGATGCCCCGCATACCGTTTACAGCGACTGTCGGTAAACCTCAGTCAGGCACGACATAACAATAACAACGGGCAGGGCCCAGGCGGTGTCCCGTGAGGAGAGGGCGATGGATAATAGCGGCTTGAGTGTTCAGACCCTGGCAGACATGGGCTTGAACCTGACCGAGTATGACAGCCTTATCGGCGAGTTTTACGACGGCTCGCTGGAGCCCAGGCTGATGGCCAAGACCCTGCGCCATGTGCGCAATCTGTACCAGGCCAACTATGTCATCCTGATCTTGCGCGTCCCCGAGCAACCTGACCTGGGCCTGATGATCGTAGTGGGTGACATTGAGCGCGAAGGCGAGGTGAGTTACTGGGCCTACCCACAAGCGCTCACGCCATTCAACAACCCGCCAATGGACCGGGTGTTCACTGTCGACGACCTGATGAGTGAGGAACAGTGGACCCGCTCGGCTTACTTCAAGACCTATGGCACCGTGCACGACACCTACCACATCATGGCTGCCGATATTTCCACGCCTGATGGCGGCAAGCTGCGCTTTCGCATTACCCGGCCAAAATCCGCGCCCAACTTCAGTGCCAGTGAACGCAGCCTGTGTGGCATGTTCATACCGCATTTGCGCCGTGCCATGCATGTGCACAACCTGATCGACCGCAGCGAGTCGATGACCGAGCTGTACTCGCAGGCGATCAGTCGCCTGTCGGTGGCCACCATTGTGCTGGATCAACAGGGCAAGGTCCTGAGCCTGAACCCGATGGCCAGCGAACTGCTGGAGCAGGCAGACGGCCTCAAACTGGTTGGCGGACACCTTGAGGCGACTTACCCCAGCGACAATCGCGAACTGCAGCGCCTGGTCCGCAACGCCTTTACCCGTGACACCGGCAATGTGCAGGAAGGCACGCAGGCTGAAGCCATGTCAGTCTCCAGGCCCTCGGGGCAGATCAACCTGGGGGTGGTGGTCGAGGCCATTGCGACCCAGGACTGGGCCGAGGGCAAAGGCACCCCAGGGGTGGTGGTATACATCCGCGACGCTGCAGGACGGTCCATGGCCAGCGAAACCCTGACCAAGCAGCTGTTCAACCTGACCCGGGCTGAAACCGCCCTGGCGATGGAACTGGCCAATGGCCTGTCCCTGGAAGAAGCCGCCGAGGCGTTGAATGTGCGTCGTAATACTGCAAGGGCACACCTGCGCTCGATTTTCTCGAAGACCGGTGTGCGCCGCCAGACCGAACTGGTGCGCATCATCCTCAACAGTGTGGTTGCCCTGGGCAAGCCAGGGCTGGCGTTATTGCCCGGCGCCAAGGCCAGCAGAAAAAAAACCGGATTGACGCAAAACAGTGCCTGAAAGCAGGCATTGTTAGTCCATGCGGAGGATGAGGACGGCAGCGGGTTCGGTGAAAATCCAGCGGGCATAGGATCGGGGATTTTCACACGAGGACAATAACAATGACCAAACTCGCTGCAATCAATGTTGACAGTATTCTGGCACCTCGCTTTGGCCGGGGCTGGCATTGCCTGGGTGATGCGGCCGACTACCGTGATGGCCAGCTCCATACACTGAATATTTTCGGCACACGCTTGCTGGCGTTTGCCACGGCCAGTGGCGAGATCAGCGTGATCGATGCCCATTGCCCGCACATGGGCGCCGATCTGTCACAAGGCACCCTGGAAAACGACCGGGTTGTGTGCCCCTTTCACCATTGGCAATACGACGCCAGTGGCAAGTGCGTCGAGATTCCATATTGCAAGCGCATCCCGCCCAAGGCCAAAACCCGCCGCTGGTTGACCTGTGAAGAAAACAACCTGCTGTTCGTGTGGAACAACCCTGAGGGCAAGGCCCCGGCAGACAATGTGGTGATCCCGCATTTGCCGGAGCAGGACAGCGATGAATGGCTGCATGACTGGCACATGGACAAACTGGTCATTGAGACCAATCCCCGGGAACTGGTCGACAACCTCGCGGACGCCCAGCACTTCGGCCCGGTGCATGGCACGCCGACCAAGTACTTCGCGAATATTTTCGAAGGCCATATTGCCCAGCAGATTTTCCACGGCGACTCGGACCGGCTGGGCGGGGACCTGGTTGCCGAGTCTGCCTATTACGGCCCGGCGACGCATTTTACCCGCATGCGCGCAGTGTTCGAGGGCATGGAAATTCACTCGATCCTGCTCAACTGCCACGTCCCGATCGACGCCAACAGTTTCGAGCTGCGTTTTGGTTGCATGGTGAAAAAGATCCCGGGCTGGAGCGAAGAGCAGAGCAGGGCGCTGGCCCAGGATTATGTGCTGCGTAATCGCGATGCTTTCTATCAGGACGTGGTGATCTGGCAGCACAAGATCCGGGTCGACAAACCGGTGCTGGCTGAAGGTGATGGTCCGGTCTATCAACTGCGCGACTGGTACGCCCAGTTCTTTATGGACGAAGACAGCGTGCCGGCATCGACTGCCGGGCGCAGTGAAATCATCACCGTCGACCATCGCTGATCAACTCCGGGCAGGAACGCGCAATGAACATGAGTGGCCGCAAGACAATGGCGATCATGCTGGCCGCCAGCTTCGCCTCGACCATTGGCGGCTTGCCGTTCAATACCTTGCCGATCCTGCTTGGCTCGATGGTTGACAGCCTGGGCTTCAGTGTCGAACGGGTCGGCCTGCTGGGTGCCGTTTGTTTTGCCGGCTACCTGCTGGGCACCCTGATGGCCGTCGTGCTGATCGACCGTTTGAACTGGCGCTGGCTGACGCTGGGCTGCGCCACTGGCGCGGCTGCAGCGTACTGGATGACGTCATGGCTGCCCGCCACGGCGCAGTTGCCGTTGTGGGCGCTGATTGGCTTTTTTGCCGCACTCATGACCTGCCTGGGCATGCGTATCATGGGCGAAATGGCCAACAAAGAGCGCGCCCTGGGCTTGCGCCTGGGCATTGAATTGGGGTTGGTGGCAGCCGTGTTATTCGCGCTGCCTTCGCTGGTCATCGCGTATTTCCACTACACCGGTGCCGTAGTAATGCTCGCAGCGATCATCCTGCTGCTGAGCCTCAGTGCCCTGGCATTGCCCAGGCGCGAGGACTTTATCGGAAGAGACACACCACCGCGGGATGGTTCGGTGTTGTCACGTTTTCAATTACCGCCAGCGGCTTATGCCGCGCTGGGGTTTTTCTTCCTGTTCGGCGCCGGGCAAATCGGCCTGTGGGCTTTCCTGGAGCGACTGGGCCATGGCCTGGCACTGCAACCGGGCGAACTGGGTATCGTTTTTGCCGTATTGAAACTGCTGGGAGGGGCCGCAGCACTAACTCTGGCCGCGGTCGGTGACCGCCTGGGCGTACGCGTGCCGCATCTCATCGTCATGCTGGTGCTGGGCACCGGGCTGTTGTTGCTGGGCAATGCCGAAGGCTTTGTGATGTATGCCGCGGGCGCATGGATCTGGGAAGTAGGTTTCACCTGGGGCTGCGTTTATCAGACAGCAGCAATTGCACGGCTGGACCGTAGTGGCCGCTCGATCATGCTGATCCCCGGCGCGTTTGCCTTGAGCTCCATGGCCGGGCCGGCACTGGCCGGGCAACTGGTGGGTCAGGGTTACACGATGCTGTTGTGGATAGCCGCTGCCTGTGCCGTGATTCCGGTACTGGCGTTCACCTGTTTGCTGGCCCGACGCTTGGATGGGGAGGGTGTTGCGGTCGAGCGGGTGGTGGTGGCGGTGTGAAACGCGATGATTGCTGGTTGGCGGCTTTGGCTGCAGCGGCTGTAAGCCTGTAATTTTCAGGCCCGTTGGTACCTATTCAGGTTAGAGTGCTCATCAATGAATCAATTGTTAAGTGAAGAATGAACCGTGCGCTGTTTGTTTCTCTGGATGGGCCCAAGGGCGCTGGAAAAACCACACTGCTGGAGGCCGTCACCAAAGCTCTGAGGGCAGACAACAAAAAGGTGATCCGGCTTTGCGAGAAAAAAAGCGATCCCTATCGAGGTGAAACAATGGCCCTCGTCAACAAACTCGTCAGAAATCCCGGCCGGGAATTAGAGTTGCGGGTTTGTGAACGCCTTGCTGACAGCCGTACCTGGATATCCCGGCACGTATTGGCTAAGCAGCCACCCGACAGCATCATCCTGATTGATCGCTGGTACCCCTCTGATGCCGCATTTCGCCGGATAATCCCGTTTGCAGAGATTCTGCAGTTGAACATTGATCGAAACGTGCAAGTCCCGGACCTGCATGTCGGGGTTGTCACCGACCCTGATATTTCATGGGCGAGGGCAGCGGCCCGCTCGCGAGGGCTGAACAGTACGGTGATCCATAAGCTGGAAGAACATGTTGCCTGTACCCAGGCGTTCGAGCGGGCGATTGCAGATCACGGCTGGGTTTTATGCCGTAATGAAGGAACCATCGAAGACGCAACGATGCAGGTGATTTCGCAGATCCATAGAGTGCTTCGATAGCCCGGTATTCACCGAAAGCAACTATTTGCAGTTGCCTGCCTTTCGATATCCTGCTGCCTGAGCCTCAGATTCGGAGTCAAAGGTTACTTGGTTTTTCGCTGACACCTGGCCATAACCAGGGCACCCCATCGAGAGGTGGTAAAGCTGGCTTTTGCGGTTACCAATGATCGAACTCACGCCACTCGCGCTCGCCAGGATCGGCTGTGCGGGTACACGAGTGGGTTGAGCAGGAATGGCACCGACTACCCCCTCACCGACGGTCTTGTACCCTTGCGTCCAGCGACGATCACCGGTTACGAAAGGATTGGAGTGCCCCATGATTGCTGCAATGCGGCGATCTCGCTCTTTCTCCCAGGGCGAAACCGGATATTGCTTGTCCCAGGCCATCAGTAGCTGTTGCTGCTGACGAGACATGTTCAGTTTATATCTGTCGAACATGTAAAAAGTTGTCCTCGCGACCAGGCCTTTGACCTCGTCACGCGGCTCCGCAGCACGTTGATTGAAATCAACCCGCGTCTTGCATTGCCCATATTGCGGCGCTACCCCGGTGGCCATGCCGTAGTTGAAATTACTACGGTCGCCGTTCACCTCGCCAACAGAGGGGTAGAGGTTGAACAGATCGGCTTCCATCGCCCGGAATACGGGATCATCATCCACACAATGTTCTCGACCACCGTTCTTCCAGCATTGACGTTGGTTACCGAATGTCCAGGCAGGAACAATGTGTTCCCATTCAGTGCGTTGCGCGCGACTCTGTTGTTTCCTGGTTTGAAGGCCGCAAGACTCCGCATCAATACGGCCCCCCGACTTGCCTACCCATGTCCATTTGCAGCCGCAATACAGCTCGCCCATGGCACTGTTCGCTTGGTCGAGGTAGATCTTCTGCTTTGCGATGACCTTTGCTTCGGAAAATGTCGATGGAGGGCTTGAAAAGGCGGGGGTAATTACCGAGAGGGTCAGCGCTACTACAGAAAACAGTTTTTTCATTGGACAGCTTAAGCGATTGATAGGAAACACATTGTACTCGAACGCCTGCAGCTTTTAGCCCGGAATGTATCCGGAATATTGTGCAAAGGCGCCCAACCACAGCTGGGCGCCATTTGAATCAGCCCGTGTGGTGACTCTTTGCAAGGCCGTAGACGGAGGTATTGATCCCTTCGAAGCGCGCTTTTAGCTGCAGCGCCAGATACAGCGAATAATGCCGCGACTGATGCAGGTTGCCACCGTGGAACCAGAGGTTTTCCTGCTGTGTCGGCTTCCACATGTTGCGCAGTTCGCCCTCGTAAGGGCCAGGATCATTCGTGGTGCCAGAACCCAGGCCCCAGCAGCGCCCGACTTTGTCAGCTACTTCCTGGGAAATCAGCTTTGCCGCCCAACCATTCATTGAGCCATAGCCTGTGGCGTAGACGATCAGATCTGCCGGTAGGCGGCTGCCATCGTTGAGTACGACGGCATCGGCTTCGATACATTCGACACCAAGGCCAGGTGCGCTCTTGAGCTTGATCGTGCCGTTAGCGATCAGTTCGCTGGCGCCGACATCGATGTAGTAACCCGAACCACGGCGTACATACTTCATGAAAAGGCCAGACTCATCGTCACCGAAATCGAGCATGAAACCAGCCTTGGCCAGGCGCTCGTAGAAGTCCTTGTCACGCTCCTTGATCGCCGCAAAGATGGGTTGATGAAAGCCTGGCATCACCTTGTACGGGATCGAGGCGAACAGCATGTCGGCCTTGTCCGTGGTCAAACCCGTCTCCAGGGCGTCTTCCGAGTAGAGCCCGCCGAAGACCAGCTCCATCAGACTGTCGGAACGCACGATGTGGGTACTGGAGCGCTGCACCATGGTCACCTCGGCGCCGTTCTCCACCAGGTCGGCGCAGATGTCGTGAGCCGAATTGTTCGCACCGATGACCACCGCGCGCTTGCCGCTCCAGGCGTCGCCACCGAGATGGCGGCTGGAATGATACTGCTGGCCATTGAAAACCTCGGCTCCCGGATAACGTGGCACATTGGGTACGCCAGACATGCCGGTGGCGAGAATCAACTGGGTCGGTTGTAGCGTCACAGGTTCGCCATCACGCTGTACTTCAACCTTCCAGGTGCCACTTTGCTCGTCAAAGCTGGCGCTCACGCATTCCGTACGCGGCCAGTAATTGAGCTCCATGACTTTGCTGTACATTTCCAGCCAGTCGCCAATCTGGTCTTTTGGGGTGAAAACCGGCCAATGATCGGGGAAGGGCAGGTAAGGCATATGGTCGTACCAGACAGGGTCGTGCAGACACAGCGACTTGTAACGTCCACGCCACTGATCGCCGGGTCGGTCAGCCTTGTCGATGATCAGGGTAGGCACGCCCATTCGCTTGAGCCGCGCAGCGAGCCCCAGCCCCCCCTGACCGCCGCCCACGATCAGGCAATAGGGTTGAGTGGTGATCCCCAGCGATGCTTCTTCATCGCGGCGGCGCTCCAGCCAGTTGCGCTTGTCAGCGTGGGCGTGACCATGACTGGCACCCATCGGACGACGGCGACCACTGGGTTCTTCAAAACCTTTGAGCTCGCGCATGGCCGTCAGCAGCGTCCAGCACAAACCATCCTTCAGCCGCACATAGCCTTTACCCCGCGCCGCTTGTGTTTCCAGGCTGATCCAGCCTTCGAGCACACCGTTATTCAGCGCCGCTTCACCTTCCACTTTCCACCGCTCGGGGCGAGTCTGGTCGAGGCGTGTTTCAAGCAGGTCGCGAATGGCAGGTTTGCCTTCCAGGGTCACCAGGTTCCAACTGAAAAGCAGCAGGTCGCGCCAGTGACACTCGCTGGCAAACAATGCCAGCGTGCCGTCCAGATCACGCTGGGCGAGACGTTCGTTGAGGCTCTCGACCCAAGCGGCAAGCTGAGCCGTAGGCGTGTGCAGGGGGGTTTCGACAGCGATGTTCATGGGGCTTCTCCCGATCTTGTTGTTTTAGTAACAACTTACCCAGAGCAAGGCCCGGGCCATCTCTATCAAAACCCCGTTGCAGAGCCGTTGCGGCATTACGGCTCAGATCTTGATCCGGATCTCTGTCACGTTTCTGGAAATGCTGATGACAGAGTGTCACCCGGTGCAAAAAGCGCTCGTTGCAATCTTTTCATATAAGCTGCCAACAGACCCGTGTCCTGACCGTAACGGAGAACAAGAATAATGAAGCCGGCCTTGATCAACGCCCATGCACAACAAGTGCTACAAGCCGTGCAGGGCACTGTCGCCAGCCACAGCCCTGGTGCTGACCTGGCCATTACACGCTCCTGGCGCCGCTGCCTGGACCAGTATCAGCTCGACCCTGCCAGTCGCCGCGCACCTAACGTGGTTGAGCATCCACGCTTGCAGGATCACCGCGCGCCACTGGAGCACATCATCGCCGTGGCGCATTGGCAGATGAGCAACTTGCACCAACAACTCGGGCGTGACGGCCATGTGGTACTACTCACCGATGCACGGGGGGTGGCCATCGACAGCGTGTTCAACGAATCCGAGCGAGCAGAGGTTCAGCGTTCCGGGTTGTGGCTCGGCTCGGTATGGAGTGAAGATTGTGAGGGCACCAACGGTGTCGGTACCTGCCTGGTCGAGCGACAGCACGTCACCATCCGCCGTGATGAGCATTTCCGTGGCAAGCACGTCGGACTTACCTGCTCGGCGAGCCCGATATTCGATGCGAGTGGAGAGCTGCTAGCCGTACTCAACCTTTCATCCGTGAGGGATGACCACAGCCTTCAGCAACACTTCCAGGCCATGGCATTGACCAGCTTGTCAGCCAGGCTGATCGAGAGCTCGTTTTTCCTGGGGCATGACCCGCATCGCTACTTGCTGCGCTTGCACCCTGAGGCTGGTTTCGTCGGGCTGCTGGGTGAAGGTCTGCTCAGTTTCGACGAGAGTGCCCGTATCTGTTCAATCAATCATGCTGCGCTGGATCTGCTGGGCCTCAGCCGTGACCAGGTGGTTGGGCAGCCTCTGACAATGCTGCTGGAAACACCTGTGGATCAGATAATGAGTCAGGCCAGCGCTCAGACGAGTGTCTGTTGGCCAATGCGGCTGGTGGACGGGCGCCTGATCTACGGACAGTTGCGGGAACCCGTGCACCGATCGCCTTTGCTAACGCCGCCAGCGCCCATCATCAACGACGTGCATGTATGCCTGGAAGACCCGCGTCTGCAACGCGGCTTTGCCCGCGCATTACGGGTTTTGGAGCGAGACGTTCCCGTATTTTTACAGGGCGAAACCGGTACCGGCAAAGAAGCTTTTGCGGCAGCGCTGCATCGTGCCAGCTCCAGAGCGGGCCAGCCGTTTGTGGCGATCAATTGCGCGGCCATTCCGGAAACGCTGATCGAAAGCGAGCTGTTCGGCTATCGTGGTGGCAGCTTCACCGGCGCACGCAAGGACGGGATGGTCGGTAAACTTGAGCAGGCCCATGGCGGCATTCTATTTCTCGATGAAATCGCCGATATGCCCCTGGCGCTTCAGACCCGACTGCTGCGAGTGCTGGAGGAGCGTCAGGTGATGCCGCTAGGTGGCGCGACAGCACGTCCCCTCGACGTACGCCTTATCAGTGCCAGTCACCAGGATCTGAACGCCGGTGTGGTCGGGGGGCGCTTTCGCGAAGATCTGTTTTATCGCATTGCCGGGTTCACCGTGCAGCTCCCACCGTTGCGTGAACGATCAGACAAGGGCAGTGTGCTCGACCTTCTGCTGCTCGAAGAGACAAAAGGTACAAGAATCCGGCTGGAGGCCGGCGTCAGAGAGCGCTTGCTGAAGCAACCCTGGCCGGGCAATGTCCGGCAGCTGCGTACGTGCCTGCGCACGCTAGTAGCGTTGTCATTGGAGGGGCGTGTCACTCTGGACGATTTGGCGGAGTTGCTGCCGGCAGTAGCAGTGCCAGTCGCGTTGGCCGAAGATCCGCTTGGCGTATCCGAACGGCAGACGCTACTGGCATTGATCGAGGCAGAACATTGGTATATCGCCCATGTTGCAGCCCGCCTGGGGATTAGCCGAAATACGCTCTATCGCAAATTGCGACACCACGGTATTGCACGGCCTGGTTGAAAGGAAAGCGACAGTGCCGCGCTTCCTGTCTCTGTGTACCTGCACCGGGGATACAAACGATAAATGTTCTCGAGCTTTCCACTCGATCAGCGTTTTTAATTCGATCTATAGTCTCTGTTCCTGAAAATGCTTACGGAACGTTCGATATGAGGCTTAAATCTGCCAGGTCCAATACGCGTTTTACACCCAGTCATCATGTTGAACGTGAAGTACATTACCTGTGCACCTGTAGCTCGCCGGATATACAGGACTTTCACGCGAGAATGATGCTTGATCTGTCTCGACGTGATGTCTATAGCGGTATCAAACCCAAAGGTGCACAACTTTCTGCAGTGCGCGCATCGACTGCCTCAGGACAAGGTACAAACGCTGAATCCAGCGCGAGCACGCTGTTGCTCAAGAATCTTCGCTTATTCAACGGTAGCGCTGTGCTTGACGATAACGTCTGCATCCTGATCAAGGATGGCGTGATCGACTCACTGCTACCCGCCAATACAGAGGTTGAAGGCGCCGTGGTTATCGATTGCGGGCGAAGAGTGGTGATGCCGGGATTGATTGATGCCCACTGGCACACTACGTTAGCGGGCATCACACAACTTGACGCGATGAGCGCAGACCCGGGCTATATCCATTTAGTCGCCGCCCGCGAAGCAGAAAGCACCTTGATGCGCGGCTTTACGACGGTTCGCGATCCTGGAGGACCTTCGTTCGCATTGAAGCGTGCCATTGATGAGGGTGTTATTGCAGGGCCTCGTATTTATCCTTCCGGCGCAATGATTTCACAGACCTCTGGCCACGGTGATTTCAGGATGCGATCAGAGATTCCCCGCAGCTCACTCAGACCACTGAGCGTGACTGAGCAACTGGGTGCTGCAGCCATAGCTGATGGCGATGCCGAAGTGCTCAGACGGGCCAGAGAACAGCTTATGCTTGGGGCATCACAGCTAAAATTGACGGCCGGTGGCGGCGTTGCGTCTACGTATGACCATCTCGATAGCACCCAGTTTCTGGAGTCAGAATTAAGAATGGCGGTTGAAGCCGCTGCCGATTGGGGCACCTATGTGATGGTGCATGCGTACACGCCCAGAAGTATCCAGCGTGCCATTCGCGCCGGTGTGAAATCGATCGAGCATGGCCAACTGGCGGATGAAGAAACCGCGCGCATGATGGCAGACAACGATATCTGGTGGAGTCTTCAGCCTTTTTTGCAAGATGAAGATGCTAATGTTTATCCTGATCCTGTACGGCGTGAGCGCCAGCGCGTGGTGGCTGAGGGCACCGCGAGAGCCTATGAGTTTGCTCAGCGCTTCAATATAAAAACGGCCTGGGGGACTGATGTTTTATTTAATCCGCAAAAGACATCCACTCAGGGAAGACAGCTTGCAAAGTTGACCCGGTTTTACGCTGCACACGACGTCGTGAACATGGCAACAAAGATGAATGGGGAACTGTTGGGGCTGTCGGGAGCCCGCAATCCATATCCCGGTAAAATTGGCCAGATAGAAGCAGGTGCATTGGCTGATCTGTTGGTTGTCGAGGGAGATCCCACGGTGAGCCTGGGGTTTCTGGAGGCCCCGGATGCAACTATCAGCATGATTATGAAAGGCGGGAAAATATATAAGAAGAACTTCTAATCATCCATCATAAACAGAGAGAGTCTTCATGATCACACTTCACCACCTCAACGCGTCCCGATCACTGCGTATTCTTTGGCTGCTTGAAGAAATGGGAGAGCCTTACACCCTGATTCGCTATCAGCGTGATCCTGCCACTCATCTCGCCCCGGCCTCACTGAAAGACATTCACCCGCTAGGCAAGTCACCGGTGATTGAGCTGGACGGACAGGTGCTGGTTGAATCCGGCGCCATCGTCGAATACTTGATTCGCCGCTTTGCGCCCCGGCTGGAGCCCGCGTTCAGCTCACCAGACTATCTTCAGTACCTGCAATGGATTCATTTTGCAGAAAGCTCGGCGATGGTGCCGGTGCTACTCAAGCTGTTCACCCAGTTTGAAATCAATGCAGGGACTCAGCTCAAGTTCCTGGACGGCTATACCCGGACTGAGTTCGATAAAGTACTGGGGTTTCTGGACAGTACGCTTGCGAACAGAACCTTCATTGTGGGGGACACATTGTCAGGGGCTGACTTCATGCTGGCTTTTGTTGCCATCACGGTGGTCGAGCAGATGAAGTGCGGGGCGCAGTACCCACATCTGCAGGCTTACCTGCAACGTCTGGCAGCACTGGACAGCTGGAAGCGAGCATTGAAGCTTGAGCATGAACTCGACGAATAGTTGAGAGGCGGCTGGTCATAGGGGGGGCTTGCTCGTGATGATCTTCAGAGCTGCGCATTTACCCAGTAACTACGCATCATCTTTAACGACCATCGCGAGCAAGCCCGCTCCCACAGAGGCTGGAGCAGATTGTATCCGGGCCCCACTGGAAGTATCCGAACGGCAGACGCTGCTGAGGGGGACCGAACCGATAGAGGTCGAGCAGGGCGCTGCCTGGGCGCCGATAGTGTCTTTTCATCAGGCCAGATTACAGTTTCCAGGGCAGGGCTGAATCGTCCTGGTTCAAACCCTGGACTTCACAAAGCTTCACATTTGCACGGCGGGAAAGCCGGGGGATATGGGTTAGCATCGCGGCGCAGCCTTGGGGCGCAAGCGTGGTAACAACAACGGCTTAAAACGGCTCACAACCGTTTGAAGACCGGGATCCCGGTAAAAAGGTCTCTTTATTGTGTCTAATGGCAACTCAAACCGTTGGTTAGTCCTCATGTCGGTCATTCTGGCTTTTATGCCGATTGTCCTGGATTACACCATTCTTCATGTCGCGGTTCCGTCACTGACCCTTGCGTTGCAAGCAACGGGCACCGAGATTCTGTGGATCATCGACATCTACCCGTTGTTGATGGCCAGCCTGCTGATTCCCATGGGCACGCTTGCGGACAGGGTCGGCCATCGCCGAATGCTGCTGGCCGGGCTGGGTATCTTCTGCGCAGGTTCGGTATTGGCCGCCTTTTCTCCCAATGTCGGATCGTTGATCGGGGCACGGGCGTTCATGGCCTTCGGCGGCGCCATGGTCATGCCCAGCGTCCTCGCGATTATTCGACAAACCTTTGAAGATCAGAGCGATCAAGCAGTAGCGCTGGGTATCTGGGGCGCTGTTGCCTCCACCGGAGCCGCCATCGGGCCCTTGGTCGGTGGTGCATTGCTTGAGCATTTCTGGTGGGGGTCGGTGTTCCTGATCAATGTGCCCGTGATGCTGCTGGTCATACCCTTGGTGATCGCCTACATCCCGCGACGAAGTGTGGTCGGCGATGGAAACTGGACCATCGGACAGTCCTTGATTCTGATCCTGGGTGTCATGGCAAGTGTTTACGCCCTCAAATCGGGCTTCAAAACCAACAACTCTGTTTTCGTAACCGGTGCCTGTTTTGTCTTCGGAGCACTGATGCTTGTCTGGTTTGTACGCAAGCAGCTTCACACCACGACCCCGATGCTGGATCTGAGCCTTTTTTCCATTCCGGCGGTCAGCACCGGTATCGTCATGGCCCTGGTAACCATGGGTGCGCTTGCCGGGTTCGAATTGCTGCTGGCTCAAGAACTGCAGTTCGTCATGGGGCGTACCCCCCTGGAGGCCGGTATTTTCATGATGCCGCTGATGATTGCGGCTGCAATCGGTGGGCCTCTTGCCGGGGTCATCCTGAAGGCGATTGGCCTGCGGTGGGTTGCGAGTTGCTCGTTGCTGGTGTCAGCGGCAAGTCTGGTCGGGTTGGCCCAGATACACCTGGGCAGCGGCGGGGTAGCCGTTATTGTGATGCTGGTGGCACTGGGGCTTTCCCTGAGCATTGGTTTGACCGCCTCGTCAGTGGCGATCATGAACAGTATTCCAATGGAGAAAGCGGGCTCTGCCGGAGCCCTTGAGGCCACGAGTTACGACCTTGGCACCGGATTGGGCATAACCGTTTTCGGTATTCTTCTCGTATCCACCTATGAAAAATCCATACAGCTGCCTGACGGCATTCCATCTGCCATGGCCGAGACAGCCGTCCGGTCTATTGGTGAAACGATGATTGCGGCCAAAACACTTGGAGGCATTCAAGGCCAGCAGCTTGCTGCAGCCGGGCAAAAAGCTTTTAGTGCCTCCCACAGCATGGTTTTACTGACGGCGGCTGCACTGGTCGGCGCATTGAGTCTGTTGGTCTGGTTTGTGTTGAAGCACCACAAAAGCAAATAGGGTCATGCCCGTGCAGGCAGTTGAAAAACTTGCCTGCACGGGAACAAAAGCTCTTCTGTTTACCCAGGTCGGCAATTGGGTGATCTCCCGAGTGTGCCAGCAAATCGCCGATTGGCAGCGGGCAGGTGAGGAGGGCATTCAAGTGACGGTCAACGTCTCCTGCCAGCAGACAGCTGATGAGACCTTCTCTAGATTCTCAGGTGACGAATGAGATTAATTTGACGACTCCCAGTTCGAATCTGAAAAGCCAATCAATAACGGGTTGTGCCAAATTACAATAGCTGTAGCTGCAGTTAAATTGCTGTATTGCTGGCGTCAAGTGATAGTGAGTTTGTACGAATAAGGGAGTGACCAGCAAAGCAATAGCAACACCCGCCACTGCATAAACCCTTGTCTTTAGCCAGCTACCACCAGCCAATCCAAATACTTCACCTATGAAAACCAAGATGCTTAAGATCAGACTAAAAATGGTCGTGGCCAACACAACAGGTACAACGACAGTATTATTTACTCTTCGCAAATCGTAGTGGGCAGTATCAAATTTCCTTACAAAGCCTTCATACATCCAGTTATCTTTGGGCAGCCCCCATGGTTGCTGCTTGACTTGCGCGTCAACTGCATCATTGAAGTACAGTGCCATAAGGTCTTTGCCTCTGGTCTTGTCCCCTGTCACGAAAAGGGGATCCTCAACCAAATAAAACATATTGACACTGAATAGCTTCGACTCAATTGTTCGAATGTTATCGCCGGAATATTCAGGGATGAGTACGTTTTTATAGCCGTTATCGCGCCACGCAAGACGCTGCACATAATAGGTGGAAATAGCGCGCTTGGTGGCGGCGGGGTACTTCTCAACCAAAGAAGTGCCAATATGAAATACCACAGCATTCTGGACGTTCCCCAAAACAAATCCAGATATTATGGCGGTAGCGATGATTGAACACAGGGTCTTTTCCAAATTAAACTCTAATTTAGACGCTACATATGCGGCAATCACAGCGCCAAGAATCGAAAAGGTAACAAAGCCACCCAAGTCTGATTTCTTGGACACTGACTGGCTCCAGTCATACATCCTTAGACTGAGCAACTCCTCGACGCCAGAGACAGCAGAGTGATCGCTAAGTGTGTGGATCAAGTGCAAATTAATAAGCATACCGAAAAGTGCAGCAACTGAAATTATAATTTTAGGCAGGGTTTTGATCATGCAATCTCAATCCTTAGTGATCGACTTGACTAGCGTGCTTATGGGTTTAGTGATTCTAGCAAGAATTGGCAGGTTTAATGGCGCTGTCGCGCTATCTCGATGACGGCGGCGTACCTATTTTGAAGGACGTCCTCATGCGCCTGTCGACTCAGCGGGCAAGTGAGATTGCGGAGCTGCTGCCGCATCAAAGGGTGCCCCGATATTTTATCGGGCTGAAACGAGTGGAGTTTGCTGTATCGGCAATGTCATCGTTGCCCAAGAGGCACGAGGTAAAGGTGTGGCGACCTTCATCGTGGAGACGATGACTGCTCTGGCGTTCGACCGCTATGACGCCACAGAGGTGCAGATCTCGTGCTTCAATGAAAATACAGCAGGCTTGCTGCTATATCCAAAACTAGGCTTCTTGCCCTTTGCTGTCGAAGAGAGAAGTTCTCTGGATAGTCGTAGATCAGCACTCATCCATATGACCCGCAGCAGAGCGGCCCGACCATAGCCTCACCTTGAAAGCCCGGTTAATGCGGCTGCTTTAGGTATTCAGCTCCCAACAGTCTCAATTGTGAGGCTCGGGGGGCTCTAGAGAATCTGCGGCTATTCAACGCCAGAATCGACTCGAAGTGGCAGACCAAGATGACGCCATCCAAATGAGCGTCTCGACTTTGGGCATAGGTATAGAAAGCCTGGATCGCAGGCAGATGTGCCGCCGCCGATGGTAAGCGAGGTGCCTGAGTTTGAGTTGGATGTAGATGAACAGAACGTGTCGGAACACGCTGACCTGAAGAAAAGCGGCAGTGAATCAGCTTCATCGGCAGCCACCTCATCGAAGTCTATGGTCCGTTGGGAGAGTGGACGTCAAAAGCGGATTCGTCGATTCAGTACCTTATGAACTTCATGAACATGATTTAACATAATATACATTATGCGAACCTTCGTATTGGGGCGTCAGGGTCAGTGGAGGCTGCTTTTCAACAGGCAGACAGGCATTATCGACCTCTGACCATCTTGGGATCAAAACCATGAACCGTGTACCAGGTACTGAAAACCAACGCTGGACTGTGACCTGCCAAGACGCTGCCGATGGCACTGGCGACATGATCGTGCCGTTGCCCGATGATCTGCTCAGCGAAATCGGCCTTGTCATTGGTGACACGCTGACCGTTGAAAAACAGCCTGACGGTTCGTTAACGCTAACGCCAATTCGGTCATAAGACTGATAACGTGAATCGACCAAGAATGGACATACGACTTATATGAGCGAACCGATCTACCACCATTATGTCTCGGCTGGATACCTGCGAGGTTTTGCGAAGTCCGGTAAGCACGATGTCGTTCACTGCGTTGATCTTGTTGTGAAAAAAGGATTTCCGCAAAGCGTAAAAAATGTCGCTGGTGAGGATCATTTCAACCGACTAGATGGTCACCCAGATCCCAATGTACTAGAGAGATCTTACGCCAATGAGGTCGAAGGACCTGGGATTGCAGCACTCACCAGAGTCGTTAATAGCTGTAGTTTTTCCAACAGCGCAGATCGTGAAGCAGTTCTGCTCCTTTTTTCGCTTTTTGCTGCGAGAAATCCACGAGACAGACAGCATTTGGAAAGCAGCATTGAGCCCCTCAACCAAATTCTAATGGCTTCAAAATCACGGGAAGGTTTACCCGCCCTAGAGATGAACAGCTCAAAGCATGCCTACTTTGAATTGGGGCTTATACGTGGAATTCATCAATGTTTACTAGAGCGCAAATGGCGTTTTCTGCAAACAAGCAATGGATCACCTGGGTTCATTACCTCCGATTATCCAGTAAATCTGGTAGCTCACCCTAATCGACCTGACGACGGATGGGGTTTGGGATTCGCACTAAAAGACGTGAGTGTTTTCATCCCTTTGAGCCAAAATATCGCCGTTCTAGGCGACTATGAGGCAAGCGAACGAGTAATACCGTTAGAAAGAAAAGAGGTTGCAGCCTTCAATAGTCGGATTATAGGCAACGCGACAAGACAAATTTATGCGCACAGCGATGCATTCGAATTTATAGGTTTGGACGGACGTTTATTAACGGGGAAGGATCTGCCTAAGGTGATCTAAATCCTGCCTTATTATAACCGTATGGAATAGCTATACTAAATGGTTGTTTAGTTTAGTTATAATAGGAGTTTTTGAATATCCGAACAAAACGCCCGTCCCGCCCGGTAAGTATCCCTCTGAAACCTGGCTGGCAAATCGACCTGATGCCCAGACCGAACAACGGCGAATCAAGCCGGTTCGAGCATTTATCCTCCCCCTGCTTACCCCTCCGGACTGCTACTGCCGCATGGTGAAATGCCCGCTCCGACAGGCTCAGCGGATCAGGACTACCCTCCACTCGCCCGGATTTACGACTGGCTCCACTCTTAAGCCTGCCTAGACCTCATGCCCGAAAGGCTTCAACTGCTGCTCAAACACCGCTACACCGCCCAGGTCGCGAAGGGTTACCGTGAGACTCTTGTCACGAGCATCAATGTTGACCTCGCCGAAGAACTGCAGCCCTGCCAGGGGCGAGATGTTCGGTTCAGTCGGTGCCTTCTCGAAGACCACCTGCGGGCCAAAGGTCATGTCCAGAGCACAAGACGGAAAACTGCCCGCATTTAAAGGTCCGGCGACAAATTCCCAGAACGGCTCAAATTGCTGGAACGCTGCTCGATCAGGATGATAGTGGTGAGCTGCACAGTAGTGCACATCGGCAGTTAGCCACACAACATCACGGACCTGTCGTTGGCGCAGGAAATCCAGTAACTCGCCAATCTCCATTTCTCGTCCCAACGGTTTGCCATTGTCGCCGTTGGCTATTGCCTCCCAGCGCGGTACTCCGGGCGACATTTCGCCATCCGCCACGGCCAGGCTAAGCGGCATATCGGCAGCGATCACTTTCCACTGGGCCGTTGAATGTGCCAGCGCCTGCTTGAGCCAGTCGAGTTGCGTACGCCCGAGAAACGCCGTCTGTGGGCCCGGGACAGCGGACAAGTTGGCGTCATTGCTCCCTCGGTAACTGCGCATGTCCAGCACAAAGAGCTCCAGTAAAGGTCCATAAGGGAGGCTCCGGTAGATGCGACCGCCCTTATCGCCAGGCTGAGGACGCATCGGGGAGTACTCGAGCCAGGCTTGCCGTGCCGGACCGAGCAGATCCCTGATGGCGGCACTGCCATAGCGTGAGTCAAGCTGTTTGCCTGACGACCAGTTGTTGGTCGTTTCATGGTCGTCCCACTGCCATATCTGCGGCACCTCGGCATTAAACCGCCGCACGTTCTCGTCCATCAGGTTGTATCGGTAGTTACCCCGGAAGTCGTCGACAGTCACCGCGACATGGCTTTTGGCTTCAGTGGTCAGGTTGCGCCAGACGCGACCATTTTCCACGACCTGTTGGGCCGGAACCGGGCCGTCTGCGTAGATAGTGTCGCCACTGTGCAAGAAAAAATCCGGCAAGCGTCGACGCATGGCGTCGTAGATGCGCATGCCGCCTATGTCAGGGTTGATGCCGAACCCTTGACCGACCGTATCACCACTCCATACAAAACGAATGTCCCGCGGCTGCCCTGGCACACTGCGCAGGTGCCCGAACCACGGTTCGCCCGCTGTTCCGGTGCGGGCGTCCTCGAACCAGGCGCGATAAAAGATGGATTGATCGGCGGGCAGCCCTCTGAGTTCCACCCGGGCGGTGTAGTCAGTGCCTGCATGTGCCTGCGCCGAAGCGGCGCGCCGGGGCTGAGCAAAAGTGCTGGTGGTGTCCCACTCAACCACCAGTTTGGCTGGCCGGTCACTACGGCTCCAGACCATCGCGCGGTCACCCAGTAGATCCCCGGATTGCACGCCATCTGTCATCTGGGGACTGTCCTGGACATTCGCCAGAATAGCCGGCGCGAGGCTGGGCAACACAAGTCCCGCAGAAAGCGTTTGGATCAGGCTGCGACGGCGGACTGGAAACTGTGACATGGATGATCTTCTCGAGTGGAAGGAGTCACTATTTAAGCCCCTGCCAATGACAGCCATGTTTCAGAGCAGCACAGCCACGTGCCGGCTATGCTGGATGTCTGATGGCACTTTCAGGCAGTGCAGATTGCCAAGGCGGTTGCACTGCCCCTCTGTGTTTGGCTGTTGATCTTGAGGGACGCACCATGATCCGCCCCACTGAGCAAGGCCCGATCAATGCTTGCGATGCAGCGCAGAGAACCCGCCCCAGCAACTACCCCGAGCCCTTCGCGTCCCTGATGCAGGGCCGCACCAAACGGCCTCTGGGTGATCTGTTCAACTTGAAGAATTTTGGCGTCAACCTTGTACACCTGCCGCCAGGCAGTCTCTCCGCCCTTCATCACTCGCACTCATTACAGGACGAATTTATCTATGTCCTGGAGGGTCATCCGACCTTGTTCAGAGGTGATGAAAGCGTGCAACTGGCTCCGGGGATGATTGCGGGCTTCCCCGCCAAAGGGCTTGCCCACCATCTGGAGAATAAAACTGACACCCTCTGCGTGGTTCTTGAAGTAGGCGACCGTAGTGTCGGAGATAGCGTGACTTACCCGTCAGACGATATACAGGCGGTGACGGCAGTCGACGGCACATGGCACTTCGTCCATAAAGATGGCAGCCCCTATGGCTGAAGGGCATCTGCGCGCCCTTTGCCCTCCCCCTGACATCCCCTCTTATCGGACTCTCGACACTGACAATTTGTCGCAGGCCCGGGTTTTTGTTAAAGTTATAAAACTAACCGTTTAGTACATAACTGTTTCGGACGTTTCCCGGTCTGTCGACCTGGCCTGTTCAAGGCCTCGACGACGTGCAGAAACGCCGACACGTCTGCGCCTGCCTTGCAAGCCGCTACAGTTAAACGCTATGCCCTCCTCCCAACCGTTCATGCATCAATAGGGTCATGCACAATGAATAACGCTCAACCTTCGGCAGCCGCAAGCCGTTGGCCCATCTGGGTCGCCGCTTTAGGCGTGCTGGTTTTCGGTTTGCTCTATGTCGCCGGTGGCGGCTACCTGGCCACGCTCGGTGGTAGCCTGTACTTCCTGCTTGCAGGCCTGGGTATGGTCGCTTCGTCCGTGTTGCTGTTCAAGCGACGCCTGGCTGGTGCCTGGCTGTTTGCTGCCATCATGCTCGCCAGTGTTATCTGGGCCCTGGCGGATGCCGGGCTGGTGTTCTGGCCGCTGGTTTCACGTCTGTTTGCCCTGGCTGTGCTCAGCCTGGTCGTGGCGCTGGCTTACCCTTCGCTGCGCAAGGCCAATGGCCTGAGCGGCAACGCCGGTTATGCGCTGGGTGCAGTGCTGGCCGTGGCCATCGCCGCCGGCTTCTGGGGGATGTTCCAGCCTCACGCCTCGATCGCACCGACCGGTGACGGCCCGGGCCTGACCAAGGTTGACCCGGCCAAAGCCCAGAAAGACTGGGCACACTACGGCAATGACGAAGGTGGCAGCCGCTTTGCTGCTCTGGATCAGATCAACCGTAGCAACGTGTCCAAGCTGGTACCGGCCTGGACCTACCAGACCGGCGATGTGGCCATCAGTGATGGCAATGGCGCAGAAGACCAGATGACCCCGCTGCAAGTGGGCGACAAAGTGTTTATCTGTACGCCACACAACAACCTGATCGCGCTGGACGCCGATACCGGTAAAGAGTTGTGGAAGAACAACATCAATGCCAAGGCCGCCGTCTGGCAGCGTTGCCGTGGCCTGGCGTACTTTGATGCCAGCGCCCCAGTCGCAGCACCCACCGATGGCAGCACCCCGGCCGCAGCCGTCACCGTTGCCCCGGGCGCGGCGTGCCAGCGTCGCCTGCTGACCAATACCATCGATGCACGCCTGATCGCGGTAGATGCCGACACCGGCCAGTTCTGCCCGGATTTCGGCAGCAATGGCCAGGTTGATCTCAAGGCCGGCCTGGGCAATGTGCCCGACTCCTACTACCAGTTGTCGTCGGCACCGTTGATGGCAGGTACCACGGTGGTGGTTGGCGGTCGCGTGGCTGACAACGTCCAGACCGATATGCCAGGTGGCGTGATCCGTGGTTTCGACGTAGTGACCGGCGCCATGCGCTGGGCCTTCGACCCGGGCAACCCGCAGGACAAGCAAGCACCGGCAGAAGGCAAGACCTACGTTCGCAGCACGCCGAACAGCTGGGCACCGATGTCCTATGACCCGCTGATGAACACCGTATTCTTGCCGATGGGCAGCTCGTCCACCGACATCTATGGTGTCGAACGTACCGAGCTGAACCACAAGTACGGTGCATCGGTACTGGCACTGAACGCCACCACTGGTGAAGAAAAATGGGTGTATCAGACCGTCCACAATGACTTGTGGGACTTCGATCTGCCGATGCAGCCAAGCCTGATCGACTTCGCCAAAGCGGACGGCAGCAAGGTCCCAGCGGTAGTGATCGGCACCAAGGCCGGGCAGATTTTTGTCCTCGATCGCCACACCGGCCAGCCGCTGACCAAGGTTGAAGAAGTACCGGTCAAGGCCTCGAACATTCCGGACGAGCCCTACTCGCTGACCCAGCCAAAATCCGTGGGCATGCCACAGATTGGTGCGCAGACCCTGACTGAATCGGACATGTGGGGTGCAACCCCGTTTGATCAGATGCTGTGCCGTATTTCCTTCAAGAAGATGCGTTACGAAGGTCTGTACACCGCGCCGGGCACTGATGTGTCGTTGAGCTTCCCGGGTTCGCTGGGTGGCATGAACTGGGGCAGCCTGTCGACTGACCCTGTACACGGCTTTATTTTCGTCAACGACATGCGCCTGGGCTTGTGGGTGCAGATGGTTCCGCAGCAAAAAGACGCCAAGGCCTCTTCTGGCGGTGAAGCGCTGAACACCGGCATGGGTGCCGTACCGCTCAAGGGCACGCCTTATGCGGTGAACAAAAACCGCTTCCTGTCGGTAGCCGGTATTCCGTGCCAGGCCCCGCCTTTCGGTACGCTGACCGCCATTGACATGAAGACTCAGAAGGTCGCCTGGCAAGTACCGGTCGGTACCGTGCAGGACACCGGCCCGATGGGGATCAAGATGGGTCTGCAACTGCCGATCGGCATGCCGACATTGGGCGGTACCCTGTCGACACAAGGTGGCCTGGTGTTCATCGCTGGCACTCAAGACTTCTACCTGCGCGCTTTTAACTCGGCCAACGGTGAAGAAGCCTGGAAAGCCCGTTTGCCTGTTGGCAGCCAGGGCGGTCCGATGACCTTTGTTTCGCCTAAAACCGGCAAGCAATACATCGTGATCACCGCTGGTGGTGCCCGTCAGTCGCCGGATCGCGGTGACTACGTGATCGCTTACGCACTGCCTGACAGCAACTAAGCACTGCCCTCCCCTGTGGGATCGGGCTTGCTCGCGATAGCAGCGCCTCGATCCTTCAGACAGACCGGGTTGCCTGCATCGCGGGCAAGCCCGGCTCCCACACTGACCGCGCTAACTTTTTACTATGGGAGCGGGCTTGCTCGCGATAGCAGCGCCACGATCCTTCAGACAGACCGGGCTGCCTGCATCGCGGGCAAGCCCGGCTCCCACACTGACCGCGCTAACCTTTTACTGTGGGAGCGGGCTTGCTCGCGATAGTAGCGCCTCGGTCCTTCAGACAGACCGGGTTGCCTGAATCGCGGGCAAGCCCGGTTCCCACACTGACCGCGCTAACTTTTTACTGTGGGAGCGGATTTGCTCAGCAACACCCGCGTCACCCTCCGCTCTTCTACCTCGACTACGGTCAAGGTCCAGCCTTCCCACGTCAGCTTGTCGCCAATCATCGGCAGACGATCCAGTAAACTCATGACCATACCTGCAAGTGTCTGATAGTCATCCGTGGCCTTGGCTGCAAAACCGATGTGCTGGCGAATCTGGCTCAGGTTCAAGGCGCCGCTGACCAGATAACCCTCCTCCTGGGCAACGATATTGGGCCCCTCTATCTCGCTGGCATCCGGCAGTTCACCAGCGATCGACTCAAGAATGTCAGTCATGGTCAGCAGGCCGATGAAGTCACCGAACTCGTTGATGACAAACGCAATGTGCGTCGACTCTTTACGCATCTGTTCCAGAGCGTTGAGAATCGTGAAGCTGTCCAGCAGATTGATGGCCTTGCGCGCCATCGCCTCCAGATCCGGTTCATGCCCCGCCAGCAGCTCCTTGAGCAGCTCCTTTTTATGCACAAAGCCCAAGGGTTCATCTACCCGGCCATCCCGGATCAGGGGCAGCCGGGAGTACGATGAATGCATCAGCTTTGTACGGATGGTCTCTGCCGAATCAGCCAGATCGATATGATCGATCTCGGCACGGGGCGTCATCACCGTGCGAATCGACCGTTCCGCCAGTTGCAATACGCCACTGATCATCACGCGCTCGCGTCGATGGAAGACGTTCTGCTGACTGCCACCGTCAAGCATGTCGGCAATCTCTTCGCCCACTTCATCAGCACTCAGGGTGCGTCCGCCAAGCAAGCGCATCACCGCATGGGCGGTGCGCTCGCGCATGGGCCGCAGGCCCTGCACGCTTTTCTTGCGGCGCGCACGGGCAATCTGGTTGAGTACTTCGATCAGGATCGAGAAGCCGATGGCGGCGTACAGATAACCTTTCGGGATATGAAAGCCCAGGCCCTCGGCAGTCAGGCTGAAGCCGATCATCATCAAGAAGCCCAGGCACAGCATGATCACCGTAGGGTGACTGTTGACGAAGTGGGTCAACGGTTTGCTGGCGATGATCATCAGGCCGATCGAGAACACCACGGCGATCATCATCACCGACAGATGTTCAACCATGCCTACCGCGGTAATCACTGCGTCCAGGGAAAACACCGCGTCTAGCACGACAATCTGCGCCACAATCGGCCAGAACATGGCATAGCCCAGCGCCGATGAGCGCTCGGCCACATGCCCTTCCAGGCGCTCATGCAACTCCATCGTGGCCTTGAACAACAGGAACAAGCCGCCGAACAGCATGATCAGGTCGCGCCCCGAGAACGCTTTGTCGAAGACTTCGAACAAAGGCTGCGTCAGCGTGACCATCCACGAGATGCTGGCCAGCAGGCCCAGGCGCATGACCAGGGCCAGCGTCAGGCCGATGACCCGGGCACGGTCGCGCTGCTCCGGCGGCAGTTTGTCGGCGAGGATGGCGAGAAACACCAGGTTATCAATACCCAGTACCAGTTCCAGCACAATCAGGGTCAACAGGCCGAGCCAGGCCGTGGGATCTGCAATCCATTCCATAGGTATCAGTCAATCTCACGAAGGTGCTGGGTTAACGGCGAGCGCGCACAGACAAGCGCATCAGCAGAGGTGCTGGCGCAAAATAGAGGGCGGGGAATGGGTAACACGTGCTCGATTGCGAGGATCAAGCCTGGGGCAAGCGCAGATTCAAAACTGCGACTGGGTGGTTCCTGAAGGGTGTTCATACAAGCCTTTAGTGAATTGGGGATGCAATCCTACAGCGATTAAACTCATTTCCTGTTAGCGGACTTATTACAAAATTTAACAAGTTCTCCCTCCTCCGCCTTGCTCGACCTGACTGGCGAACCATTGCAGCACCGCCGGACACGCCGGATGCAAGTCTGCAGCAGGTTGCAGGCACAACGAATAGTTACCACCGGTTTTCAACGGTTCACCAAACGGAATCACCAGTGCCCCGCGTTGAATGGACTCCGCCGCCAGGGTCATGTCCGTGACCGCCACCCCCAAGCCACGCGCGGCAGCATCGAGGGCCAGCTCATCGAGATTGAACGGGATATGCCGATAGCTGTGCAGCGGCTTGCCGTCATTGGCGGCTAGCCAGTCGTGCCAGGCTTGCTGGTCGGCCGAGCGATGCAACAGCGCAAAGCGCAGCAGATCTTCCATCGACGCCAGCGGCCCCAGGCTGGGTGCACACACTGGCACCAGAGCCTCATCGAATAAAGCCATGCAGGCCGGGTCAGTGGAGGGTCGGGGCAAGTACAGGATGTAGGCATCGCTGTCGCTGGCCGGTTCGACAACCTCGGTGGCGACCGTTTCAATCGACAAGGCTATGTCCGGGTGCTGCAAGTAAAAGTCACTGAGTTTGGGCAGTAACCAGCGCACGGCCAGCGATACATGCATGCGGATACGGAACGGTCGCTTTTGCGGCGACAAACGATCTTCCAGCAGCTTTAACTGTTCAAGAATGCCGCGGGCACTGGCCAGCACCTGTTCGCCTTCGACGGTCATGCGCACGCTGCGACTGGTTCTGACAAACAACGTCACACCAAAGTGAGCTTCCAGTTGCTGGATTTTCCGGCTGATAGCGCTTTGGGTCAGACACAGCGTCTGCGCCGCCTGTGTGAAGCTGCCCGATTCAGCCACCTCTACCAGTGCCTGCAAACCCTGCAACGAGGGTACGTGACGAACCTTATCCATGTGTTTTTTGCATCAATCAATGAATTAATAGCGTTGGTTATATCACTTGGTACCGCCTAAATTCCATTCATAACCAGCGCCAGCAACGGCCAGCCATGCAATTAGCGCATGTATTCAAAGGCCGGGCAGCCCCCTGACCGGCAAATGAGGTGAAACGTGAAGAATGAATGTGGCTGGATTGCCCTGGCAGGAAGCTCCCCCCTCCGTGATCACCTCAAAGGCATCGAGAAAGCCGACTGGTTGATTATCGGTGCGGGCATTACCGGCCTCAGTGCGGCCCATTCCCTGGCGCAATTGCACCCGCAAGCTCGCATTCTGATTGTCGACAGGCAACGTGCAGCCCAAGGTGCATCGGCACGCAACTCCGGTTACGCGGTGGCCCATGAAAACCCGGCGGATGACGAGCTGATCGGCAAGGGTGGATTTGCCGGCTATGCCGTGGACTCGACAATCGGCCAGGCGGCCGGTGATGAAGTACGCATGCGCATTGCGCGCCACGGCATCGACTGCGAGTACCGGGATTCGGGTTACTACTTCGCCGTCAACGACCCGGGCAAATTGACCCAGGTTGAGGCCAAGCTCAAGACCCTGCATGCAGTCGGCGCATCTGCACACTTTCTGGAAGGCGCGCAACTGGCGCAGACACTCGGCACCCGCCATTACCAGGCGGCCATCTGGTGCGGCAATGGCAATGCGTTGTTGCAGCCGGCGAAATACGTCAAGGGTCTGCTGGATGCCTTGCCGGCCAATGTCAGCCTTTTTGAAAACACCGACATCATCGGGCTTGAACGCCTGAGTGGCGGACGCATTCGGGCCAAGGGTATCCAGGGCAGCATTGAAGCCGCACAGGTACTGGTATGCCTGAATGCCTTTATCCCCCGCGCCGGGATCGACAACAGCGCAACCTTCCCGATGGAGCTCAGCGCCAGCCTCACCCGCCCCCTGAGCGACAAGGAGTATCAGGCCATCGGCAGTGTCGAGCCCTGGGGCGTGCTGTCGACGAGGCCGCTGGGCGCGACGGTGCGACTGACTCCGGATCGGCGGGTAATGATCCGCAATACCGCGGAATACCGTACGCGCGATTTGTCCGGCAGTGACTTGTCACTGCGTCGAAAACACCATGCACTGGGCCTGCAACGTCGCTTCCCCGGGCTCGGTGAGCAAGACATCCGCTACACCTGGACCGGCCATCTGAGCGCTACCCGCAGTGGCCAGCCGTACTTTGCCAAGGTCGAGGAAGGCATCTATGCCGTGGCGGGCTGCAATGGCTCCGGGGTTGCTCGCGGCACGCTGTGGGGCCGTCTGCTCGCAGAGCTGGCCTGTGGCGCCAGCTCGTCCCTGCTGCAGTCGGTCATGGACAGAGCGCAGCCGGGCTGGTTGCCGCCACGGCCATTTTTTGACGTCGGTGCAGCGCTGCGCATGCGCATGGAAGCCCTCAGAGCCAAAACAGAAATCTGAACACTCTCACACCACAAAAGAATAAAAGCTCCTTGAAAAGGTGATTGAACATGAACATCAGCCCGGTTTCCCTTGCGGTCATGCTCGCAGCGTTTTCGGCCGTCAGCCACGCCGACGAGAGCGTGAATATTTCCAACTGGAACGGCTATATTGCCGACGACACCCTGACCACCTTCACCAAGGAAACAGGGATCAAGGCGACCTACGATATTCACGACAGCAACGAAGTGCTGGAATCCAAGTTGATGACCGGTAATACCGGCTATGACGTGGTCAGCCCTTCGAACCACTTTATGTCCCGCCTGATCAAGGCCGGTGCCATCCAGAAACTGGACAGGAGCCAGTTGCCAAACTGGAAGAACCTGGACCCGGTGTTAATGAACAAACTGGAAGCCAACGATCCCGGCAATCAGTACGGCTACCCCTACATGTGGGGCACGGCGGGGATCGGCTACAACGTCGAGAAGATCAAGGCGATTTTTGGTACCACGGATGTCACCCGCTCCTGGAGCCTGTTTTTCGATGAAAACAACATCAAAAAACTGAGCCAGTGCGGTGTGGCGATTATCGATAATCCGACGCAAGTGTTGCCGATCACTCTCAACTATCTGGGCTTGCCGCACCATAGTCATGAGCCTGAGGACTACAAGAAAGCCGAAGCGGCGCTGCTGAAAATACGACCTTATGTTCAGTATTTTCATGCATCCAAATACATCAGTGATCTGGCCAACGGCAATATCTGTGCGGTCATCGGCTTCAACGGTGATGTGGTACAGGCTGCGGCAAGTGCGCGGGAAGCCGGGAACGGGATCGACATTGCGTATTCGATCCCAAAGGAAGGTTCGACGTTATGGCTGGACATGGTGGTCATGCCCAAGAGCGCGCCCCATGAAAAAAATGCCTACACCTACATGAACTACCTGCTGACCCCGCAAGTGATTGCCACTATCAGCAACCATATCCACTACGCCAACCCCAACCAGGCGGCAGACCCGTACCTGGCGCCGGACGTGAAACAGGACCCGGCGATCTACCCGTCCAGTGAAGTGATCGACACCCTGTTCACCGTGGAAGACCTGCCGGCCAAAATCGCCCGCCTGAGCACCCGTTTGTGGACCAAGCTCAAGACCAATACGTGATATTCAATGGTGTGTGCTCGGCTGCCTTGGCCCGGCAACCAGCCACGCCAGCATGCCCAGCAACGGCGCGAAGATGATAATGGCAATCCACATCAGCCGGCTGCTTGACCGTGCCCCGCTTTTCATCACCCCGCGGATTGCCCAGAGCTCCAGCAGCACCAGAATAATTGCCAGTACCACCCATATGGTTTCGATTTGCATGCGCGACCTCCTGTGGTTGTTAAACGTTAGGCGGGGAGATGGCGCGAGGGTTCATTAATTCTTAAAACCGCCAGCCCTTGCGCTTACAACAGGAAGCGGTCGGTCACATTGCGCCGCTCGTTGTCATCGCGCACGTCATAGCTGACGGTGGTGGCAATGTTGGCGTGGTGCGCCAGCTTCTGTGCGATCGACACGTCGTACTCTTCAATCACCCGGGTAATGAACGAGCGACGAAAATCATGGGGCATGATGTCGACCCCTACCTGCCTGCCCCGCTGCTTGGCGATGTAATAGATCGCATGTTTGGTCAGGCGATCACGAGTGATGTGGTTGCCGCGGCGGATGCGATTGAACAAAAAGGTGTCATCACTGACCCCGTCCGGCAGGTTCGCCCGGCGGAACGCCAGCCACTCTTCCAGTTTTTCGAAAGCCCAGGCCGGTGCAAACTTGATCAGTTCCTTGTTGCCCTTGCCCAGCACCTGCAAGCTGCGCTGTTCTACATCGACCTGCCACAGGTCCATATTCACCGACTCGGACTTGCGCATCCCCGAGCCATACAGAATTGCGATGATCGCCGCGTCCCTGAGCCCTTGCGGACGGGGGTCTGCGGCACAGACGTCCATCAGCTCGCGAATCAGATTGCGCCGCAGGTTACGCCCCTTGACCAGCCGCGAACCGCCTCCCGCCTTGACTGCGCGTATCTTGAGCAAATGATCCTGAGTGATCAGGTTTTGTTGCCAGGCCTGATTCATCACGCCGCGAATGGCGTTGACATAGAGCGATGAGGTATTTGGCGCGTAACCGTCTTCACGCAACGCCGCCACCAGTGCGGTGATATGCCCCGGTTGCAGTTGATGCCAGGGGAATTCATCAATCGCCACGTCTTCAGCGCCCAGGCGGTCTGCCGCTTCCTGCAAGACATAACGCATGGTCTGGCGGCTGGACGGCGCCAGCCGCTGAAGATAAAGCGCCACAGGCGTTTGCACCGGGTTTAACACCAAGGAAGAAAGCGGCGGTAGCGGGGAGTCAATCGTAGACAAAACCAATCTCATTACAGGCAGAAACAGTTCGCAATATACCCCATGCGGCGGGGATTTCCGCGTTTAGCGCATTAACGCCAACCTACTCGCGAATTGCATGACCTGGGCGCGGCATACATGCATTCTGCACGAATAGAAACGTCAGCTTTAAAACTTAACTAATTGATTTTTATTAATTTTATATCGTCCGTTCAAGTTGGTACAGCTAATGCAATATTCACCCCTGAGGGTCGCATGCATAAAGGCCCATCCCTATCCGTGAAAGAGACAGGTGAGTGAATATGAATGCCATCGATTTGCTGTTGGAAGACCACAAACGAGTCAAGGCCATCTTGAGCCAGCTCAGCGACTCCACCGAGCGCGCCGTGAAAAAACGCACTGAACTGCTCAACAAACTGGAAATGGAAATTACTATCCACACCCGCCTTGAAGAGGAAATCCTCTACCCGGTCTTCAAGAAAGCCGGTGGTAAAGAGCAAGCCGTCATGTACCACGAAGCGAAGGAAGAACACCGCACTGTGGACTCCCTGGTATTGCCTGACCTTAAGAAAACTGCCCCCGATTCTCTGGAATTCTCCGGTCGTGCAAAGGTGGTCAAGGAACTCCTCGAGCACCATATCGAAGAGGAAGAAACCGAGATGTTTCCCCAGGCCCGCAAGTTGCTCGGTAAAGCGGTGCTCGATGAGCTGGGAAAACAGATGGAAGCGATGAAAGCCGAATACAAAAAGTCCCTGAACAGCAAGCCCCTGGCGGCGTGATGGCACCAGCGCCCGGCAGGTTCAGCCCTGGGTAAAGCCTCGCGCCAGCATCACTGCAACCCCCAGCAACATGCAGGCTGTAGCCCGTTGCAACAACACTTGTCGCGACGGGCTTTGCAGCACCCGGCGAATACGTTGACCGAAGTAACAATACAGGCAACCACTGGCAAACTGCAGCAGCAAAAAAGCCAGCCCCAGTACCGCCAGATCCAGCATTCGGGAATCACTGCCCTGCCCGGCGAACTGCGGGAATACGGCGCTGAACATGACGATGGTTTTCGGGTTGGAGAAACCGGTGAGCAGGCCCTTGCCAAAGCGCCCTGTAAAATCGTTGTGCAGTGTGTCGGGACTGTCCAGTTTCAACCCGGTGCTGGTCCACTGCCGGTACGCCAGGTACAGCAAGTACGTAACCCCCACATACTGGATCCCGCGACTGATTAACGGGTTGCCCTTGATCAGTTCGGCGAAGCCTACGGCAAATACAAGAATCGACACCAGATACGCTGCGCTGGCTCCCAGTTGTACCGGCATGGAACGCTTGAGCCCCTGCTGCATGCCGAACCCCATCAAGAGCAGGGTCATGGGCCCGGGGCTGAAGGTCATGGTGGCGCAAAACATCAGAAAATACAGAAATGAAGCGAGTGTCAGTTGCGTGGCCATGACGGTGGTTGAATCCAGAAATTACGGTCGCGCAGTCTAGGCAGGCCCTGCTGGCTATTGGCAGAGCAAGCACTGACAAACTTTACCGACCTTTACTGGTAGCATGACCGGTAAAGTACGAGGCCCTGCATGCACTTACCTACCGTTGCGTTTCAACCCGGCCTGTCCAAGGTCCAGCAGATTGTTGATGCCTTGAGCCAGGCCATTGATCAGGGTCTGCTCAACCCCGGCAGCAAACTGCCTTCGGCACGCGAGATGACTGCTCACTGGGGCGTCAGCAAATTCACCCTGATCGAAGCCCTGGATCGCTTGCGCGGGCAGGACAGAATCACATCCAGTCAGGGCCTGGGCTACTTTGTTGCGACGAAAACGCTGCAGAGCGGACGCGCCACTGCCCTTGACCTGCTGCCGCAAGACTTGCACAGCGTCTTGCGCCGCTCCCTGACCGGTGCCAGCGGTGCCCTGCGCCCCGGCAGCGGGCATTTACCGGAAAGCTGGCTGGAAGCCAGCGCCCTGCGTGGCAACATGCGCCAGCTCAGTCGCTCGCCAGCCCTGCGACTGACCGGTTATGGTGACCCGGCGGGCTATTTGCCGCTGCGTCAGGCCTTGCAGCAGAAACTGTTGAGCCAGGGCCTGAATGTGGGGGTCGAGCAGATCATCACCACGGCCAATACCGTGCTGGGGCTCGACATGCTGCTGCGCTTGCGCGTGCGCCCCGGCGATACCGTGCTGTTGGACATGCCCTGTTATTTCAATTTTCACGCCAACCTGGCCTTGCATGGCGTGCGCGTGATCACTGTGGAGCGCACTGCCCAAGGGCTGGACCTGCAAGCGCTGCAAACCCTGTTCAGCCAGCACCGGCCAACGCTTTACCTCACCACCGGGCTGCTGCATAACCCCACCGGGCACTCCTTCACACCCGGACAGGCCTACGGACTGCTCGAGCTGGCCAAGCGTTATGAGTGCGCCATTATCGAAGATGATCTTTATGGCGACCTGCACCCAGAACCGCCCCCTCGACTGGTGGCGCTGGCAGGCGTGGAGCAAGTGACCTACCTGAGCGGTTTTTCGAAAACCCTCAGTGCCAACCTGCGGGTGAGCTTTGTCGTGGCCTCTGCGCAGATGGCCGCCGAGCTGACCCAGATGAAACTGATGTGCGGCGGGATTACTTCGGAAATGCTTGAGCAACTGGTGTGCTCGATGCTCAATGACGGCACTTATCACAAACACCGCAAGCGCGTGGTGCAAGGCCTGCAGGCCAGTGGTGCAAGGGTTTCGGGCTGGTTGCAGGGCCTGGGCTTCAGGTTGAGCGCGCCCTACGCCGGCGGCATGTTTATCTGGGCCACATTGCCTGCCGGGCTGGATGGCGAAACCCTCGCCCAGCAGGCGCTTGCCCGTGGCCTGGTGCTCGCGCCCGGGATCCTGTTCGGTTTTGATCCGCAACTGCGCCGCTGCATGCGCTTCAACGTCGCCCACACCGACACGCCTGCCGTCATGGCTGGCGTCGAGGCATTACTGGCTAACCCAACCTGAGCGGATCAACCAGCCCGGCAGCAATGGCCATGCCCACCAGATCGGGTAAATGCCGGGCCTGCATGCGCTTCATCACCCGGGAGCGATACAGGTCGATAGTCTTGGCACTCACCCCCAGCAGCGCGGCAATTTCACGGGTGGTGCAGCCCTTGACCAAAGGCATGAATACATCTTGCTCACGCGGTGTCAGGCTTTGCAGACGGGCCTCAAGTTCGGTCTGTTCCTGGCTGGCGCTTTGCTGCGCGGTATCGCCACTCAGGGCCTGCTGTACGCTGTCGAGCAACAACTGCTGGTTATAGGGCTTCTCGATAAAATCATGGGCACCGGCCTTGAAAGCCCGTACCACAATGGGCACATCGGCATGCCCGCTGACAAAGATCACCGGCATCCTGATCCCTCGTTCACGCAATGCCTGCTGAACATTCAGGCCGCCCATGGCCGGCATGCGGATATCCAGTACCACACAGGCACACAGGGTCGGGTCGCAAGCGTCAAGAAAGGCCTGCCCGCTTGTAAACGCCAGCGCATTGAGGCCCACGGACTCGAGCAACCAGACCGTCGAGTCGAGCATGCCTTGATCGTCATCCACCACATACACCACAGGCCGGGTTTGGGTTGTCATCGTTACTCTCTTGTCGTGTTGAGTGAAGCCATCAATGGCAGGCAGCAGCACATCAGCAAGCCGCTGGTTTGTGGTCGGGCATTGAGTTCACCGCCAAAGCCTTCGACGATGCTGCGGCTCATCGACAAACCCAGCCCGAGACCTTCTGCCTTGCTGGTGTAAAACGGTGTGAACAACTGCTCAAGCTCCCCGGCGCTTACCCCCGGCCCCTGATCCTGCACGCTGATTTGCAGGGTGGCGCCATCAAGGGTTTGAGCCTGCAGGATGATCCGCGAAAGCTGACCCGGTAATTGCTCGTTGTTTGCATCTATGGCATTGCGCAACAGGTTGAGCAGCACCTGCTCCAGCAACACCCGGTCGGCGTATACCCATGGCAGGGACTCCGGCAACTGCAGCTCGATAGTGACATTTCGTTCCCCGGCCTCCCAGGCACACAGGCTGACGGCCTGGCGCGCCACCTCACTGATATCCAGCGCTTGCAGGTTACGCCGGCCCTTGCGCAAAAAACCGCGCAGGCGCTTGATCACTTGCGCGGCGTGATTGGCATGCAGGTTGATCCGCTCCAGTCCCTGGGCCACACGCTCGACTGCGGCAGGATTACTGTCCAGGCTTTGCAGGTAACGTTGGCTGGCATTGGCGTAATTGACCACTGCCGCCAGCGGTTGATTGATTTCGTGGGCAATCCCCGATGCCAGTTCGCCCAGTGTGACCAGGCGCGCGGTATGGGCCATTTCATCCTGATGATGGCGCTGCTGGGCTTCGCGCAGTTCACGCTCGCGCATATCCCGTGCCACCAGCGAGAAAAACCGCTCTCCGGCAGTCGAGCGATGAGCCAGCAGCAGTAACGACACCGGCACCGAAGGCTCGCCATTCAAGGGCAACAAACGGGTCTCGTGACTCCACAAACCCTGCGCCTCTGCACTGTGCCAGCCGTTGCTCTCCAGGGTAGCCAAGACTTGCGCGGTCAAAAAATCAGCCAATGCGGGCATGCCTTCTGCAGGCAGCAGACCCAGCAGACGCCGTGCCGCCGGGTTGAGGTACGACACCCCGCCAGCCGGGTCGATAAACAGCACCGGATCAGGGTTGGCTTCCACCACTTCAGCCAGACGCCGCTTGTTCTCTTCAGCCTGGACGCGGGCCGTGATATCCCGCGACACACTGACCACTTCGACGACCGCCCCGGTGTAGGTTTCACGAATTGCCCGGCTGGCTGTTTCAAACCACAGGTAATGCCCTGCCTGATGGCGAATGCGGTAGGTCATGGTGTGATAGCCGTCGAGTTGCAGGGCATCACGGGCCTGACGCAGCGCCAGCTTCAGGTCGTGAGCATGAAACAGGCGCTGGGCCAGGGTCCCGCGCAGCGTTTCGGGCCAGTAGCCAAGCAGGGTCCAGGACGCCGGCGAGGCATCCAGAAAACGCCCGTCAGGCGTATGGCGCGAGATAAGGTCCGTGGTGTTTTCGGTAATCAGCCGGTACAGGCGTCGGGCTTTGGCCGCCTCTCGCCCGGCCAGCAGTTCTGTACTCGCTTCACGCCCGCGGGCCAGCACACACTGGCTGTCGGGGTCGGGAATAAGCGTCCAGAGCCAGACCTGCTGAGCACTTTGCGCCTCTACCTGCTCGATGGCTCTGCCCTGCTTGAGGCAGGCGCGTACCAGCTCCGGCAGATTGCCCGGCAACAGAGCGCGCGCCTGGCTCAACGCCTTGCCCGCCAGCAGGCGGATCAGTGCGTCGTTGGCTGCCAGCGCCAAGCCGTCTCTATCAAGCACTACAGAGGGTTGAGGGTCATGGGGAAGCAGCGCGATCGGCATTGGGCATCCAGGACTTGAGCGAATTTTTCTTTATATAGTACAACTACTATATTGCTTAGGTATTACTTCCATATCAAACCCGGAGTGAGCTATAAGTCAGACCGGACATAAAACTGACCCGCTCGCCATCGGCAGAGCAGGCAGCCATAGAGCTAACAATCAGCCACCGGAATGACCTTCATGTCGATTTTTGAGCACGGCCTTGAGCCGACTGCCGTAAACCATATTGCCCTGTCTCCGCTGAGTTTTATCGAACGTACAGCCAGCGTCTACCCCGATTACCCTGCCGTGATTCACGGCGCCATCCGCCGCACCTGGGCGCAGACCTACAGTCGTTGCCGCCGCCTGGCTTGTGCCCTGGCCGGGCGCGGGATTGGCCAGGGCGATACGGTAGCGGTGATGCTGCCCAATATCCCGGCGATGCTTGAAGCGCACTTTGCCGTGCCCATGATCGGCGCGGTGCTCAATGCCCTCAATGTTCGCCTCGATGCTGAAGCCATTGCCTTTATGCTCGCCCACGGCGAAGCCAAGGTGCTGATTGCCGATCGCGAGTTCCATGACGTAGTGCATGCGGCCGTGGCCATGCTCGATCACCCGCCGCTGATCATTGATGTGGATGACCCCGAATACGGTGAAGGCCAGCCGGTCAGCCAGTTGGACTATGAAGCGCTGCTGGCCGAAGGCGATCCCGAGTTTGATTGGCAATGGCCCGCAGATGAATGGCAGGCCATTGCCCTCAATTACACCTCCGGCACCACCGGCAACCCCAAGGGCGTGGTGTATCACCATCGCGGTGCTTACCTCAATTCCCTGGGCAACCAGATGGTCTGGGCCATCGGCAATCACCCGGTGTATTTGTGGACCTTGCCGATGTTCCACTGTAACGGCTGGTGCTACCCATGGATCATCACCGCGCTGGCTGGCGTGCATGTGTTCCTGCGCCGGGTTGACCCGCAAAAGATCCTCACGTTGATTCGCGAGCATCAGGTCACCCATCTGTGTGGTGCACCGATTGTGCTCAACGCCCTGGTCAATATGCCCGAGTCCGCCAAGGCTGCCATCGACCACCCGGTGCATGCGATGGTCGCAGGTGCTGCGCCACCGGCCAAGGTGATTGGTGCCGTGGAAGAAATGGGCATCAAGGTCACCCACGTCTATGGCCTGACCGAGGTGTATGGTCCGGTGACGATTTGTGCCTGGCATGAAAAGTGGGATGCGCAGCCTCTGGCCGAACGCGCGCAGATCAAGTCCCGCCAGGGCGTGCGCTACCCGACGCTGGAAGGCGTGATGGTGGCCGACCCGAAAACCCTGGTACCGACGCCCCGTGACGGCGAGACCATGGGCGAGATTTTCATGCGCGGCAATACGGTAATGAAGGGCTATCTGAAGAATCCCAGCGCCACGGCCGAAGCCTTCGAAGGCGGCTGGTTCCACACCGGTGACCTTGCCGTGTGCCACCCGGACGGCTACGTCGAAATTCGCGACCGGCTCAAGGACATTATCATTTCCGGTGGCGAGAACATTTCCACCATCGAGGTCGAGGGTGTGCTCTACCGACACCCGGGCGTCATGGAGGCGGCCGTGGTGGCGCGGCCCTGTGAAAAGTGGGGTGAAACGCCTTGCGCCTTTATCACTCTCAAGGCCGATCATCAGCAGGTGCGCGAGGCCGAGATCATTGCCTTTTGCCGCGATCACCTGGCCGGGTTCAAAGTGCCGCGTACGGTGGTGTTCACCCTGCTGCCCAAGACCTCCACGGGCAAGATCCAGAAGTTCGTGCTGCGTGATATGGCCAAAGCACTGTAACTGCCCCCTATAGACCCACTGTGGGAGCGAGCTTGCTCGCGAAGGTGTCGCCTCGGTTACCCAGACAGGCCGCGGCGCCCAAATCGCGAGCAAGCCCGCTCCCACAGAATGCCTTCAGCTGCAAAAAACGAGGTTTTTCATGCCTGAATTCAACGCCCCCCTGCGCGATATGCGCTTTGTCCTGCACGAAGTCTTCGAAGCCCCCGCACTCTGGGCCAGGCTGCCAGCCCTGGCCGACCACGTCGACGCCGATACCGCCGACGCCATACTTGAGGAAGCCGCCAAGGTCACCGGCCAACTGATCGCCCCGCTCAACCGCAGTGGCGACGAAGAAGGCGCACACTGGCTGGCGGGCCAGGTCACCACACCTGAAGGCTTCAAGTCAGCCTACAACACCTACATCGAAGGCGGCTGGGTAGGCCTGTCGGGCAATCCTGAATTTGGCGGCCTGGGCATGCCGAAAATGCTCGCCGTGCAATTTGAAGAAATGCTCTACGGCGCAAACTCCAGTTTTGCCCTTTATTCGGCGCTAACCAGCGGTGCTTGCCTTGCCATCGATGCCCACGCCAGCGAACCCCTCAAAAGCCGTTACCTGCCACCGATGTACGAAGGCCGCTGGGCCGGTTCCATGTGCCTGACCGAGGCCCATTCCGGCACCGATCTGGGGATTATCCGCACCCGCGCCGAACCGCAGTCTGACGGCAGTTTCAGCCTCAGCGGCAGCAAGATATTCATCACCGGCGGCGATCAGGACCTGACCGCAAACATCATCCATCTGGTGCTGGCCAAGCTGCCGGATGCGCCAGCAGGGCCCAGGGGCATTTCGTTGTTTCTGGTTCCCAAGGTGCTGGTAAATGACGATGGTTCACTCGGACAAGGCAATGCGGTGAGCTGCGGCTCCATCGAGCACAAGATGGGGATCAAGGCTTCGGCAACCTGCGTGATCAACTTTGACGGCGCACAGGGATGGTTGATCGGTGAAGCCAACAAGGGCCTGGCCGCGATGTTTACCATGATGAACTACGAGCGTCTGTCGATCGGCATCCAGGGCATTGGCTGCGCCGAGGCCTCCTACCAGAATGCCCGCACCTATGCCCGCGAGCGCCTGCAAAGTCGTGCCCCGACCGGAGCCGTGGCACCGGAGAAGATTGCCGACCCGATTATCGTCCACCCCGATGTGCGACGCATGTTGCTTAGCATGAAGGCCATGACCGAAGGTGGACGGGCATTTGCCAGCTATGTGGGCCAACAACTGGATCTGGCCAAGTTCTCTACCGAGCCGCAGGAGCAGCAGCAAGCCACTGCGCTGGTAGCCTTGCTGACCCCAGTGGCCAAGGCCTTCTTTACCGATACCGGTTTCGACAGTTGCGTGCTGGGCCAGCAAGTCTTTGGTGGTCATGGCTATATCCGCGAATGGGGCCAGGAACAGCTGGTTCGCGATGTGCGCATTGCGCAGATTTATGAAGGCACCAACGGCATTCAGGCGCTGGATTTGCTGGGCCGAAAAGTGATCGCCAATGGCGGTGCAAGCCTGCGCCTGTTTACCGCACACATCCGTGACTTCGCGACCCGGCCCGGCAAGCCTTATGCCAGCGAACTGCTGGACGCAGTGCAGCGTCTTGAGGACGTCAGTGACTGGCTGCAGGCACGGGCCAGGGCCAACCCCAATGAAACAGGCGCCGCCTGTGTCGAATATCTGCACCTGTTCGGTTATGTGGCGTATGCCTGGCTATGGGCACGCATGGCCGATGTGGCGCAGCGCTCGCGGAGTACCGACCCCGGGTTTTATGACACCAAGCTGGCGACCGCACAGTTCTATTTCTCCCGCTTGTTGCCTCGCACACTGAGCCTGGAGCACGGAATACGGGCTGGCAGCGAATCACTGTTCGAGATCGATGCCGCACATTTTTAAACGCCCGCCAATAAAAACGGCGGCCTGTTCAGGGCCGCCGCAGGCTGTTGCGCACTTGAACCGGGCCTAAACGCTCAGTTCGTCCAGCAACAACACTTCGCGATGCGCCAATAGATCGCCCACGGCCTGGGCCATCGCCTGGTAGTGCGGGGTGGTTTTATGATGCTCAGATGTGCCTGCGTCGATTCGGCGACTTTGCCTGCCTGCTGGATGGCGAGCTTTACCTCTTTCTGTTTGCCTGCCGCGCTGACGGACTGGAACCGGCACTGGGCAATGTTTGCCGCCTGCCCTGGCGCGACATGTTCAGCCAGCGCCGCATGCTCAGCGGGTTGTCCGATCTGCCGGCTGACGCCTTTATTAAAGCTGGCGCCGTGCCTGCACACTTGCATATCCCCGTCGAGACCCATGCGACGCAAGCGGTATCTGCTACGGGTGAACGTGCGCCGTTAAATCCGCAAAGATTCACCCTGCCTATCAGTGAGCCACAGTCATGACGTTCCTTGAGCTAATCGATGTCATTGCATTGACCTGTGTGGTGACCGTACTGCTGACGCTGTTCTGGCAACGCATGCGGATGTACTTGAAAAGTCATTTCGAGCAGTACCTCTCTCCCCGCTATTTGAAATCGTGCGGCGTTCGCCGTCGCATGCCAGCCAGCCCTGCTCAGAGAACGCCTGATGAGTCTGTTTAAGTCTGACGCACCGGCGCACAAAATTGCCGGATCCTGGAGCGGCCTGGGCGCCTGGAACCTGTATTTCCTGGCCAAGTTCCTGCTGGCCTGGACGGGGCATCTGAACATCCAGATTTTGCCCAACCTGATATTTGCTGCCGTTTTGCTGATTCCGATCGCCAACCCGGCGCTACGCCGTTTGCGCACCCTGATTGCCATTCCGGTGGCCGTGGCCCTTCTGTACCAGGACACCTGGTTCCCGCCCTTCAGCCGCCTGCTGGCACAACCCGGGGTGTTGAACTTTTCGTTCGACTATATCGTCGAGCTGCTGGGGCGTTTTATCGACTGGCAAGTGTGCGCCCTGTTGCTGTTGCTGTTTGTCGGCTACCTGTTCCTGAACCAGTGGCTGCGCCTGACCACCCTCACCCTGCTGGGCTTTGCCTGGTTGGGCATGGGCAATCTGCAGTGGTTGTTGCCACCTTCCGTGCAACCGCAAATGGCCGGCGCACAGACTGCCACGGGCGCGCCGACCGTCAGCGCAGGCGAGCCCGACGACGCGACGCTCAATGGCTACCTGGAGAAGTTCTATCTCAACGAATCCACGCGCAAGGTCGAGTTCAAGGAACCGGCAGTCAAGCCGCCCCCGTTCGATCTGCTGGTGATCAATATTTGTTCCATGGCCTGGGACGACCTGGATGCCGTGGGCTTGCGTGACAACCCGTTGTTCAGCCAGATGGACGTGATATTCGACAACTTCAACTCGGCCACCGCCTACAGCGGCCCCGCAGCCATTCGCTTGCTGCGCGCCAGTTGCGGCCAGACCTCCCATGCGCAGTTGTACAAACAACCGGCGGATCAGTGCCTGTTGTTCGATGACTTGCGCAAGCTGGGCTTTTCCAATGAGCTGATGCTTAACCACACCGGTGAATTCGACGGTTTCCTGCAGGAAGTGCGTGAACAGGGCCAGTTGCCTCCTCCGGCTCTGGGTGTTGTACCCGCAGGCCTGCCGCGTACCTATGTCGGTTTTGATGGCTCGCCGATCTGGCGCGACCGTGATGTGCTGAGCAAGTGGTGGCAGCACCGCATGACTGAAGACTCACCCAATATGGCGCTGTTCTACAACACCACCAGCCTGCACGACGGTAACCGCCAGGTGCAGTCCGATGGCGGCACCCAGGCCGCTGACTACCGCAGCCGGGCGCAGATCCTTCTCGACGATCTTAATGCCTTCCTTAAAGAGCTGGAAAAAAGTGGCCGTCGCGTCGTGGTAGCCATCGTCCCTGAGCATGGCGCAGCGCTGCACGGTGACCGCATGCAGATAGCCGGCATGCGCGAAATCCCCAGTGACTCCATCACCCATGTACCGGTGGGTATCAGGCTGATCAATATGGGCGACAACGCGCAAACCCAGCCTATCCACGTCAGTGAACCCAGCAGCTACCTGGCCGTGGCAGAAATCATAGCTCGCCTGTACGCCGATCCGGCGCTGAGCAATGGCCAGACCGTGGACTGGTCCAGGCTGCTCACCGATCTGCCGAAAACCGCGAAAGTATCGGAAAACTCAGGGACCGTAGTACTCGACTACAACGGCAAACCTTATGTGCGAATCAAGGAGAACGGCGGATGGCTGCCTTACCCACAGCGGTTCAAATAAGCGCCGATATCCTTTCGCGCAAAGAACGGGCCGATGATATTGCCCGGCTTAAATCCATGATGGAGCTGCATGCCCTGGAATATGTCGATGTGTCGGCATACATGGAGCTGTTGCAGGCCTTTGAGCGCTGGCCGTTGCTGGCCTATCTAGAGGCGCAGTACAAGCAGCCCCCGTTGCTGGCCAAGGACACGGAGCAAACCCCATGATCAGCATGAGTTTGCGTGGCGTGCGGGGTGGCGTGGGCACCAGCTCAACCCTGGCGGCCCTTGGCCATGCGCTGCATGAGCTGGGGCAGAAAGTGCTGCTGGTGGACATGTGCCCGGAGAACTCCCTGGGCCTGCACTTCAATATGGACCTTGCCCCCCGTGAAGGCTGGGCGCGGGCGACCCTTGACCGGCAACCCTGGCACGAACACGCCTGGGTGGTAGAGCCAGGCCTGTGCGTGCTGCCCTATGGCCAATTGAAGCCGAGCGAGCTTTTTGCCCTCGATGCCCTGCTGATTGAACAGCCAAAGCTCTGGAGCCAGCGCCAGGCTGCGCTGGCGAACGCGTTTGACTGGATACTCTTCGACCTGCCGCAACGCTTGCCTGGGCATATGACCAACCCGCACTGCGCACTCTCGATGATGGTTACCAACGCCGATGCTGCCTGCCATGTGCTGTTGCAACCGCAGCTGACGCAGACCCCGCTGTTTCTGGTCAATCGCTTCGATGCCGCCAGCCAGTTGCAGCGCGATCTGCTGCTGATCTGGCAACAGCGTTATGCCCATGCACTGGTGCCAGTCAACCTGCATGCCGATGAAGCCATGGCCGAGGCCCTGGCCAGAAGCGAGCCTGCCGGGCGCTATGCGCCCTCCAGCCTGATTGCCCTGGACATTATCAGCCTGGCCAGTTGGTGCCTGCTGCGCGGCAGGAGGCTTGAATGATCAGGCGTTGGTTCCCCTATACACGATTGCGGCGGGAGCAGAACTGCACCCGTTTTACCGCCTTCACCCTGGCGCTGATTCAAGCGCTGGGCTGGATCTTCCTGCGCCTTGAATCACCCCGCTGGCAAGCCTTGCGCGAACAGCACCGGCGCCTGTATCCGCACCTGGCGGACAAGCCCTCGACCATCGGTGACCCGCTACGCTACACGGTGCAAACCCTGTGGCTACTGCTGGTGCGAACGCCCAACCAGGACCAGATCGGCCGGCAACGCTTCCGCCAGCGCACGGCCAGCTTTTTCTCGGCCTTGCTGATGATCGTGCAACGGCCATGGAACCTGCTGTCCAATGCCTTTGCCCGCTTGCCCACCACCCTCAGCCCGCAAGTCACCAAAGGCTCGCACTGGTGGGACAACATTCAATGGCCGCTGCGCAAGGGCCTGTATATCGCCATGGGCGTACTGGCCCTGGCGTTGATTGTGCTGTGCATTACCGAACCGTTCGGTTTCCTTGCGCAACTGGTGTTTGTCGTCTTGCTGTGGATGCTGGCCATGCTGGTCCGGCGCATGCCGGGGCGCTTCCCTACATTATTGCTGATCGTGCTCTCGGTCATCGTGTCGTGCCGTTATCTGTGGTGGCGCTATACCTCGACCCTGAACTGGAACGACACCTTCGATCTGGTCTGCGGCCTGACCTTGCTGGTGGCCGAAACCTATACCTGGCTGATCCTGTTGCTGGGTTATGTGCAAACCTCATGGCCGCTCAATCGCAAACCGGCACAGCTGCCGGCAGACACCGATCAGTGGCCGGTAGTGGATCTGCTGATTCCCACCTACAACGAAGAATTGTCGGTTACCCGTGGCACGGTGTATGCGGCGCTGGGTATCGACTGGCCGAAAGACAAGCTGCGCATCCATTTGCTCGATGACGGTAACCGCCCAAGTTTCAAGACCTTCGCCGAGGAAGTGGGTATCAACTACATCGCCCGCACCGACAACCGTCACGCCAAGGCGGGTAACCTCAACCATGCCCTGAAATTGCTCGACGGCGATCTGGTGGCGATTTTCGACTGCGACCACATGCCTGCCCGCTCCTTCCTGCAATTGACGGTTGGCTGGTTTCTGCGCGATCCGAAACTGGCGCTGGTGCAAACCCCGCACCACTTCCTCTCGCCGGATCCGTTCGAGCGCAACCTGGGTACTTTCCGTAACCGCCCCAACGAATGCGAGCTGTTCTACGGACTGATCCAGGACGGCAACGACATGTGGAACGCCGCGTTCTTCTGCGGCTCCTGCGCCATACTGCGGCGTACCGCAATTGACTCCATCGGCGGTTTTGCTGTCGAAACCGTGACCGAAGATGCCCATACCGCCTTGCGTCTGCACCGCAATGGCTGGACCTCGGCCTATCTGCGTATTCCGCAGGCGGCGGGGCTGGCGACCGAGAGCCTGTCGGCGCATATCGGCCAGCGCATCCGTTGGGCGCGGGGCATGGTGCAGATTTTCCGCACTGACAACCCGCTGTTGGGCAAGGGCCTGACGATCTTCCAGCGCATCTGCTACACCAACGCCATGATGCACTTTCTGGTGGGACTGCCGCGGCTGGTGTTCCTCACTGCGCCCCTGGCATTCCTGTTCTTCCACGCTTACATCATCTACGCCCCGGCGGCGATGATCCTGTTGTATGTGCTGCCGCACATGATCCACGCCAGCCTGACCAACTCGCGGATGCAAGGCGCCTACCGCCAGACATTCTGGGGCGAGGTGTATGAAACCGTGCTGGCCTGGTACATCGCACGGCCGACCACGGTGGCCTTGTTCAGCCCGTCACGGGGCAAATTCAACGTCACGGCCAAGGGCGGCATGATGGAGGAAAACCAGTTCGACTGGCAGACCGCCAAGCCCTATCTGATTTTGTCGGTGTTGAACATCCTCGGCCTGGGCTTTGCCGTCTGGCGCCTGTTCTATGGCCCCAGGGATGAAATCTTCACCGTGATCGTCAGCGTCCTGTGGGTGATCTACAACCTGCTGATCATCGGGGCTGCGGTTGCAGTTGCCGCGGAAGTACGCCAGGTGCGCAACACCCACCGGGTACTCGCGCGCTTGCCGGGGGCGGTGAAACTGGCTGACGGGCACAGCTACCCTTGTGAGCTGGTGGACTACTCCGACGGTGGCGTCGGCCTGCAACTGAGCCAGGCTCTGCAATTGCCCGTCGGCACGCCGGTTTCACTGATTCTGCAACGCGGCAACCGCGAGTTTGTATTCACCGGCACCCTGACCCGTTCCAGCGAACGTTTTATTGGTCTCAGCTTTGCCCGGTTACCGGCCGAAGAAAAAATTGCCTTCGTGCAATGCACCTTTGGCCGCGCCGATGCCTGGCTTGATCACAACAGCGGTTTTGAAGCCGACAAGCCGATCCAGAGTCTCAAGGAGATCCTGGCCCTGGGCATCAAGGGTTATTACCGCCTGTATGAATACCTGCCGGCGTGGGTCCGCGTGTTGGCAAAACCTTTCCTGCACATCTTTCAGTGGCTGGGCAGCTTTTTGCCGCGCATGCCCACCTCCACCCCTCTTATTTCCCGGCCAGTGAGCAGATCATGAGTCGTATAACCAAAAAAACCATTTTCGCCAGCCTAGCGCTGATGACCTTCGCCTCACAGCTGATGTCGGCCCCCCTGCCTTTGCCGGGGAGCTCACCAGTGGCCGAAACGCTGCCAAAACCTGCATTTGCACAAACCGATCAGGTACTGCCAAGCTGGCCGGTGACCTATACCTTTGAGCAACTGGGGCGCCCCGGTGACTCCCTGCTGCTGGGTATCAACAGCGCCGACCAGGTGGAATTCGGCATGCGCCGGGACCGCATTGCCAGCGACGCCAGCCTGCAGCTGGAATACACGCCCTCGCCTTCGCTGATCCCGACGGTTTCCCATATCCGGGTTTACCTCAACGATGTGCTGATGGGCGTGCTGCCGATCGAGAAGGACCAGTTGGGGCGTAAAACCACGCAAAAGATGGCCCTTGATCCGCGACTGATTTCGGACTTCAACCGCGTACGCCTGGAGTTTGTCGGCCATTACACCGAATTCTGCGAAGACCCGGCCAACAGCACCCTGTGGGTCAATATCAGCCGTGGCAGCAGCATTACCCTGCAGGAACAGGCGCTGAGCCTGCAAAACGATCTGGCGTTTTTCCCGCTGCCGTTTTTCGACCCGCGCAACAGCGGCAAACTCGAACTGCCGTTTGTCTTCGCGGCCAACCCGACCCTGGGCGAACAGAAAGCCGCCGCGATTCTGGCTTCCTACTTCGGTAGCCAGTCCAACTGGCGCGGGGCCAATTTCCCGGTCGTGTTCGATACCCTGCCAGGCGTGCAAGACAAGGATGCCGTCCAGCCCACCGTGGTGTTTGCCACCAACGATCACCGCCCTGCATTTATGAGCGATCTGGAGAAATTCCCGGCCGTGACCGCGCCTGTGGTCGAAATGATCAACCACCCTGATGCGCCTTACAGCAAAATCCTGCTGGTCATGGGTCGCAACGAAGAAGACCTGGCTACAGCCGCCAAGGCCCTGGCCCTGGGCGGCAACCTGATGCGCGGTTCCCGTGTGACCATCGACAAGGTCCAGGAACTGCAACCGCGCAAACCCTACGATGCTCCGGCGTGGATGCGTACCGACCGCCCTGTGCGTTTTGCCGAACTGGTCAGTTACCCGCAACAACTGCAAGTCAGCGGGCTGGTGCCACGCGCCATCACCCTGGACGTCAACCTGCCGCCTGACCTGTTTGTCTGGCGCAACCAGGGTATCCCGCTGCGCACCCAGTACCGCTACACCGCGCCGTCGGCCAATGATGATTCGCGCTTGAATATCAGCCTCAATGACCAGTTCCTCACCAGCCTGCCATTGCTGCGCAAAGACACCAGCAACCTCGAAGAACTGCGCCTGTCGGTGCTGTCCAACGACTCAGCCAACGTCAATGACAAACTGATCGTGCCTTCGCTGAAAATTGGCGACCGTAACCGTCTGCGTTTCGACTTCAACTTTGCCAGCACCATGGGCAGTTCACAGAAAGATCGCTGCCAGACCATCCTGCCGGCCAACACCCAGGCAATTATCGATGAGGACTCCACCATCGATATGTCCGGCTACTACCACTACATCAGCATGCCGGACCTCAAAGCCTTTGCCCGCAGTGGTTTCCCGTTCAGCCGCATGGCCGACATGTCCGAATCCATCGTTGTCGTACCCAAAGACACCACACCGACACAAATCAGCACCCTGCTTGAAACCGTGGCCAGCATTTCTGCGCGTTCCGGCTACCCGGCGTTCGGCTTGCGCCTGACCGATGACTGGCAATCCGCCTCCAAGGAAGATGCCGACCTGCTGGTACTGGGACAAATGGCACCAGACCTGCGCGATAACCCGGACTTGAGCGTATTGCTGCAACGCCAGCGTGACATGCTGGTACAGCCACATGGCACCACCGGTATTGATGCCAACATTCGTCGCACGCCGTCGACCGACGCACGCAACGTGCCAGCCAACAAGGTGGAAGTCACAGCGCAGGCCCCGATTGCAGCTATCCTGGGCATGCAGTCCCCGACCCATAACCAGCGCAGTGTCGTGGCAATGTTGGCCAATGACGATGCAGACTACAACTTGTTGCGCGAAGTCCTCGGTGACAGCGGCAAGCTGGACGCAGTAGCGGGCTCCGCGGCACTGATCCGCAGCAGCGGTGTTTACAGCCAACTGGTGGGTGACCAGTACTTTGTTGGCAACCTGCCATGGTACATGTTGCTGTGGTACCAGCTCTCCGAGCACCCGGTGCTACTGACCGTGCTGGCCGTGATCAGCGTTCTGCTCAGCGCCTTCCTGCTGTGGCGTGCCTTGAGCTGGGCGGCCAACCGTCGCCTGAACAAGCATGACTAACGCCATGAAGCGACTGGCGGCACTTACCCTGAGCTCGACCCTGGGGCTATTGCCTCAGGTGGCGAGTGCGCAATCCTGTGACTGGCCCGCCTGGGACAGTTACAAGAAGGCCATGATGAGCAGCGACGGGCGGATTATCGATGGCTCGTCGGCGCAAATGATCACCACCTCGGAAGGTCAAAGCTACGGGTTGTTTTTTGCCTTGCTGGGCAACGACAAAAAGAGTTTTGCGAGGATTCTCGAGTGGACCCGCAATAACCTCGCCGGTGGCAGCCTTGAGGCTCATCTGCCAGCCTGGCAATGGGGTCTGGCAAAAAACGGCAAGTGGCAGATCCTGGACAGCAACAATGCCAGCGATGCCGACCTGTGGATCGCCTACAGCCTGCTCGAAGCCGGCCGGCTGTGGCAGTGGCCCGAGTATGTCGCGCTTGGGCAGAACATGCTCTGGCGCAGCGCTGCGCAAAGCCTGCGCAAGCTGCCCGGGCTGGGCCTGATGCTGTTGCCCGGGGATGTGGGTTTTGACAGCCCCAAGGGTTGGCGCCTGAACCCCAGCTATTTGCCACCGCAACTGTTGGCCCGTTTTGCGCGTATATCACCGATCTGGGCCGAACTGGCGAGCAACCAGCAACGCATGCTGATAGAGACTTCGCCCAAAGGCTTTGCCCCGGACTGGCTGCAGTGGAAAGCCGGTGGCGGTTGGGCACCGGACAGCAAGGAGGGTTCGCTGGGGGACTACGATGCCATTCGCGTCTACCTGTGGGTTGGCATGCTGGCCCAGGACGCGGCCGGTCGCCAGCCACTGCAACAACATTTTGCGCCCATGGCCAACCTCACCCAAACCCTGAGCTATGTGCCAGAAAGCGTCAATGCCGTTACCGGCAAATACACCGGCACGGGGCCGGTAGGGTTTTCCGCCGCCATGCTGCCGTTACTGTCCAGCCTGGACTCCCCCGCGCTGGCGGTTCAACAGGAACGGATCAAGCAACAACCGCCTGCGGCCGATGCCTATTACAACCAGTCACTGCTGCTGTTCGGCCAGGGCTGGGATGAACAACGCTATCGCTTTGACAAGGATGGGCAGCTTTTACCTTCGTGGATCAAAACATGCCAAAAATAACAACGTGGGCGTTCCTGCTCGGTGGGTTGTCCACTGCAGCCATTGCACAGCCGAGCACGGTGCAGGAGCAGCAACAATGGCTGCTGGAGCAGGTTCGGATCGGCGAAGCCATGTACCGCGAAGACCTGGTGCGTGACTCGCTGGCACGGCTGCAATTGATCTCACCCAACAACCCGCAAGCGTTGGTGGCGTCGATACGCCAGGCATTGCTGGAGAAAAACCCGGAGCTGGCCAGGCAGCGTCTGGCCCAGTTGCAAAATGTTGCCCCTGATTCGGCGGCACTGCGTCAGGCCCAGAGCCTGATGAAGCTGCAAGACCCACAAAGCCAGAAAGACCTGCAACAGGCGCGCCTGTTTGCTGCGGCCGGTCGTCCTGAAGAAGCCGTGGCGATTTTCGAGCGACTGTTTGGCAATGCCCCGCCGGATTTTGCCACGGCACTGGAATACCTGCGCATCCGCAGCAATATCCAGGGCCAGCGTGCACAGGTCATCGAGCAACTGCGCAGCCTGGACAAACAGTACCCGGGTAACCCCGGCCTGCGTCAAACCCTGGCCGACCTGTTGTTCCGCGAAGACCGTGCGCCAGAAGCCCTGATCGTCCTGCAGCAACTGGCCAAAGACCCGGTCGCCAGTAATGCTGCGGCTGAGCGTGAATACACCTACCTCAGCACATTGCCGGTGGATCGCACATCGGCACAGGCCTGGCAGGGCTTTATTGCGCGCTATCCAAATTCGCCGCTGATTGGCGAGGCCAATAAAAACCTGCAAAAGCAGCAAAGCCTGCTGAATGACCCGGCATGGACCGCCGGCGCCCAGGGCAAGCAAATGATCGACCAGTCGCGCAGCCCGGCAGCCGCCGAAGGCCTGCTGCGCCGCGCTCTAAAACAATACCCCGACGACCCGACCCTTTACGGTGCCCTGGGCATGGCGCAGTTTCGCCAGGGCCGCTATGCCGAAGCCAACAGCAACTTTGCCACCGCTCGCAGCAAAGAACAGGACACATCCAATATCAGCAAGTGGCAAGACCTGATGGACGCCAGCCGCTACCGCATGCTGCTCAGTCAGGGCGACAAGGCCCTTGAACAACATAACCCGGCAGCGGCGCGCACGGCCTTTACCCAGGCACGCAAGGCCAAGCCCGGCGATGCCGACCCACTCATAGGCCTGGCCAGCGTGGCCCAGGCCGAGCACGACGATATCCAGGCCGAAGCCTTGCTGTTGCAGGCCCGTCGTCTTGAGCCCGGCAATGGCAGTGCGGTGCGTGGGCTGATGCGTCTGTACAGCGCGCAAGACCCGCAAAAGGCCAAGGCTTTCCTTGATCGCCTGCCGCCTGCCAGCCAGAAGGAATTTGCCAGCCTGCGCCAGAGCATCGAACTTGACGAACTGAACCGTCAGGCCGATGCCGCTACCGAGCGCAAGGACTGGCCGCAAGTGGTCGCCTTGCTCAGCAAAATCCGTAACCTCAGCCCCGATGAGCCTTGGGTCACTTATCGTCTGGCCAACGCCCAGCGCGAAATCAACCAGCCGGGCGCCGCTGATGACAGCTTCAAACAGCTGATGACTCGTCAGGGTCGCAACCCTGAAGCGCTTTATGCCTACGCGTTGTACCTATCAAGTACCGAGCGCGATGCCAGTGCCTTGAGCGTTCTGGAACAACTGCCCAAGGCGCAATGGAGCGACTCCATGCGTGATCTTGATACGCGGCTGCAACGCAATGTACTGGTGGCCCGGGCTGAAAGTCTGCGCGCCGCCGGGCAAGAGCCGCAAGCGATTGCCCTGTTGATGCAGAACTCGGACAACGACGATCTGATGACCATCGCTGGCTGGGCCCAGGAGCGTGGTGACTATGAACAGGCGCAAAACCTCTACAGCCAGGTGCTGAAAAAAGAACCGGGCAACATTGATGCGCGCCTGGGCCAGATCGAACCCTGATTGCCAGCAAACAGCTGCCTTCGGCTCGTCAGCAACTGACACAGTTTACCCCTGCCCCCGGCACGCCATTGACCCCTTCACAGCAACGTCGGGTAGCCAATGCCTGGGCCGCCGTGGGTGAGCCTGAAAAGGCCCAGGCCATCTATGCCCAATTGTTGCAATCACCGCAGGCTGACCCGCTGATGTATCGCGACGCGGCGCGGCTGATGTCGGCCAGGGAGCCGCAAAAGGCACTGGACTACTATGCCAAAAGCATGGCCGCCGCAGGGCTGATTACCCCTGAGCAAGGCAACCCCCGGGACAATCGCGCCATGACCATGGCCAGTCGTGAAAAGGACGATGACGAGTGGCTGGCCCGTAGCTTGCGCAGTGATGTGGACGAACTCTACCAGCGGCAAAATCCGACAGTTCATCTGTATACCGACTACGGCTGGCGTTCGGACGATGCTTCCGCCGGCACTTCGGACACCGACACCCGAACCACCATCCTGCAACTGGACCTGCCGGTGGCCGATGGCAGCGGTTTTCTGCGCGCAGAACAGTTGAATATGGATGCAGGAAAATTCGATGCCGACCCGGACGGACTCGTGCGCGAGAACTACGGCACCTGTGCTGTGGAGGTCAATCGCAAGGGTACCAATGGCCCTGACTTCTCTGGCTGCGATGAACGCTCGCAATCGGTCAACGGCACGATGATGGCGGCGGGCTGGAAAAACGAGGTGTGGAACATCGATATCGGTCGTACACCGGATAACTTCAAGGTACCCAACTGGCTGGGCGGCGTGGCCTACAGCAGCAAGATCGGCTCACTGGGCTGGACCCTGACCGGTTCACGTCCAACGGTGTGACCTTGAGCCTGAGCCACGACGAAGGGGGCGTAGACGGTGTATGGGCCAGTTTCGGCCAGCACTGGTTGCGCGGCAAAAACGTCGAAGACAACCACAAGAGCACGGCCATGGCCGGTTATTACTACCGTCTGGTGGAGCGCGCCGACGAACGTTTGCGCACCGGTCTGACACTGATGTATTGGGGGTATGACAAGGACTCGAGTGAATACACTCTCGGCCAGGGCGGTTACTACAGCCCGCAGAAGTACTATTCGATTGGTGTGCCGCTGAACTACGCCTTCCGTACCGCCAACTGGTCGGTGGCATTGGAAAGCTCGGTGAGCTGGTCGTATGCGAAAACCGATGCCAATGACCTTTACCCGCTGGACGGACTGAACAGCAAACTGCTGCAGCGGCTCGATGATGCTGGCTACCAGCTTGCCGACGGTCTGGGGCAGACCTCGGGCGGCAGCAGCACTGGCATTGGTTACCGCGTACAGGGGCTGGTAGAGCGCAGGCTGTCGGATCATCTGGTACTGGGCGGCGGAGTGCTCTATCAGCACAGCGATGACTATGCCCCGAGCCGGGCGATGCTCTACCTGCGTTATACCTTCGACGTGTGGCAGGGCAACTTGCCGATGCCGGTGCAACCGTTGATTCCGTATGCCGATTTCAGGTAATTGGCAAATCAGTGTGGGAGCGGGCTTGCTCGCGATCGGAGCGACGCGGTTTAACAGATAGACCGCGCCGTCTGCATCGCGAGCAAGACCGCTCCCACAGTGAAAATCAGCGTTTTACCGGCGTGCGCATGGTCACAAACTCTTCAGCAGCCGTCGGGTGTACGCCGATGGTTTCGTCAAAGTGCTGTTTGGTCGCCCCGGCCTTCAAGGCAATCGCCAGTCCCTGCACGATCTCCCCCGCCTCCGGCCCGACCATATGGCAACCGAGCACCTTGTCGGTGTCAGCATCCACCACCAGCTTCATCAACGTACGCTCCTGGCACTCGGTGAGTGTCAGTTTCATCGGGCGAAAGCTGCTTTCGAAAATCTGCACCTTGTGTCCCGCCTCAATGGCCTGTTCTTCGCTCAAACCCACCGTGCCGATGTTAGGCAGGCTGAACACAGCCGTCGGGATCATTTGGTAATCCACCGGCCGATATTGCTCGGGCTTGAACAGGCGGCGCGCCACGGCCATGCCTTCGGCCAGCGCCACGGGCGTCAACTGCACGCGACCGATCACATCGCCAATGGCCAGGATCGATGGCTCGGCACTCTGGTACAGATCATCCACTTCGACAAAACCGCGCTTGTCGAGTTTGACCCCGGTGTTCTCCAGGCCCAGGTTATCGAGCATCGGCCGACGGCCCGTGGCGTAGAACACACAATCGGCGATCAGCTCGCGACCGTCCTTGAGTGTGGCTTTGAGGCTGCCATCGGCCTGCTTGTCGATCCGCTCGATATCGGCATTGAACTGTACGTCCATGCCGCGCTTGATCAGTTCTTCGTGCAAGTGCTTGCGCACTGCACCATCAAAACCGCGCAGGAACATCTCGCCACGATAGAGTAAGGACGTTTTCGCACCCAAACCGTGGAAAATCCCAGCAAACTCGACGGCGATATAGCCACCGCCCACCACCAGCACACGCTTGGGCAGCTCTTTGAGGAAGAATGCCTCGTTGGAACTGATTGCATGTTCATGGCCCGGGATGTCGGGAATCTGCGGCCAGCCGCCGGTGGCGATCAGGATATGTTTGGCGGTATGACGCTGACCGTTGATTTCAACTTCATTGGGGCCGGTTATTTTCGCGTGACCTTCGATCAGGGTCACACCGCTGTTGACCAGCAAGTTGCGATAAATACCGTTGAGACGATTGATCTCGCGGTCTTTGTTGGCGATCAGGGTCGCCCAGTCAAAGTCGGCCTCACCCAGGCTCCAGCCAAACCCCGAGGCTTGCTCGAAATCTTCAGCAAAGTGCGCGCCGTACACCAGCAGCTTTTTCGGCACGCAGCCAACGTTCACGCAGGTACCGCCCAGATAGCGGCTTTCTGCTACAGCCACTTTTGCGCCAAAACCTGCGGCAAAACGTGCAGCACGCACGCCACCAGAACCCGCACCAATGACAAATAGATCAAATTCGTAGGCCATTTCTCTCTCCTAGGCAGGCCATCAGCATAATCGCTCCTGCGCGATTGACCAGCGCTGGAAGTTGCCGACAGCAAAAAAACGAAAAAGCCACCCGAGGGTGGCTTTCTCTTGAAGCGATCTACAACGGGCCGCTATCAGTAAGCTTTGCCGGTTTTGTAGAAGTTTTCAAAGCAGAAGTTGGTTGCTTCGATGTAGCCTTCGGCGCCACCGCAGTCAAAGCGCTTGCCCTTGAACTTGTAAGCAATCACGCAACCGTTTTGCGCCTGCTTCATCAGCGCGTCGGTGATCTGGATTTCACCGCCTTTGCCCGGTTCGGTCTGTTTGATCAGATCGAAGATATCCGGAGTCAGGATGTAACGGCCGATGATGGCCAGGTTGGAAGGTGCATCTTCCGGAGCTGGTTTTTCAACCATGTTGCGCACGCGGTAGAGGTCGTCACCAATCAGGTCGCCAGCGATCACGCCGTACTTGTTGGTTTCTGCCGGATCAACTTCCTGGATCGCGATAATGGTGCAGCGGTACTGATTGTACAGCTTGACCATTTGTGTCAGGACGCCGTCGCCTTCCAGGTTGACGCACAGGTCGTCTGCCAGAACCACGGCAAAGGGTTCGTCGCCGATCAGCGGGCGGCCAGTCAGAATTGCGTGGCCCAGGCCCTTCATTTCGGTTTGACGGGTGTACGAGAACGAGCATTCGCTCAGCAGGCGGCGGATACCGACCAGGTACTTCTCTTTATCAGTACCCTTGATCTGGTTTTCCAGCTCGTAGCTGATGTCAAAGTGGTCTTCCAGGGCGCGCTTGCCGCGGCCCGTCACGATGGAAATTTCAGTCAAGCCAGCGTCCAGTGCTTCTTCAACCCCGTACTGGATCAGTGGCTTGTTCACCACCGGCAGCATTTCTTTTGGCATGGCCTTGGTCGCTGGCAAAAAGCGAGTGCCGTAACCGGCTGCTGGGAACAAGCATTTCTTGATCATATGAGTCCTTTAAAGGGCTGTACGTTCCAAATTTGGCGCAGTCTAATCAGGCAGCATCGACGTTACAATGCTTCTCGATAGCAAACTGATGCCAACCTAGATAAATATTTAGCCCGTTAGTTCCTTTGCGATTGAATTTGATTGGCGCCCATCGTGTTTACCACTACCCGTGATGCCCTTGCGCTATTATCACGCCATTAATCCAGCCAATCAGGCAGCTTTTCGATGTCAGCAACAATCAGCGTTAACGGTTATGAGATCAAACCCGATGAATCGGGCCAATGGTGCGTGTTTGCTGCCTCGGGTGAAAACGTTGCCGGACCATTCAGCTCGCAACAGGCCGCAGCAGAAGTCGCCTCGGTATTTCAGGACCAACCTGAGCCAGCAGCCCGCCGCAGCAAAAAATAACAGCAACTCCACTTATGTGATGGTTACCCGGATGAAGAAAGTTCTGACACTGCTCGCATTGGTGACTCTGGGTGGGTGCGCGACGGCATCCAGCACTTACCTGGCCGATGGCAAACAAGGGTTGAGCATAGACTGTTCTGGCGAGGCCATGTCCTGGGCCAAGTGCTATGAGAAAGCCGAGGCCTCATGTGCCGGTACTGGCTATACCATCATTGCCACGGATGGTTCGCCTGCGCTTGCGCAAAGCGAGAAAACCCTGGGCGCAGATGTAGGTAATTTTAAAAGTCGCACTGTCGTAGTGGCCTGCAAGTAAGGGATACCGCTAAAGCGCATGACTTTAGCGGTAACTGCAATTACCGGGTGCCCTGGCCGACCAAAACGCCATTCACGGTTTGCCCATAAACGTTGACGCCGTCATTGGCATGGAACTTCAACCGGGTTTTTTCCACTGAACCTTCGACCAGTCGAGGGTCCTGTGGCCGTTCGTGGGTGTTGATGTACGCCGCCACATCCCAGGCCTGCTCGTCACTCAAGCTGTTGGCCTTGCCCAGTGGCATGTTGTGCTTGATAAACGATGCCGCGGTATTGATCCGGTGCATGCCGGCTCCCCAGTTGTAGGAATCCTTGCCCCACAATGGCGGCATCACATAGTCCTCCCCCACCTTTTGCCCCTGCCCGTTGTCACCATGACAGACGGCACATTGGTCCTTGTACAGCGCAGCACCACGGCTCAGGTTGTACCCAGCCTTGGGCTCGGGCACATCGGGATACCCTCGTCCCGGCAACTCAACCCCCGTAGGAGCCTTGGTCGACAACCAATAGGCATAGGTTGAGAGCGCCGTGATCTCGCGGCTATCGGCAGCCGGTGGCGTACCGCCATTCATGCTGAACTGAAAGCAGCCCTGCAGGCGTTCGGCAAAGGTATTGACCTTGTCGTTTTTCTTGCGGTACGCCGGGTACATGGGGTACGCCCCCCACAGCGGGGCTGAGTTGGCCAGACGACCCTGATCAAGATGGCAGTTCGTACAGTTAAGGCCATTGCCGACAAACTTCGGGGCCTGGCGTTTGGTGTCAACAAACAGGGCATAGCCGTCCATCACCATTTTGCCGTAGGCGTTGTCGGGCAAATCGCTTTGTTGCGGCGGCTGAAAGTAGGTGATGTTATCGGCAGGTGCAGGCACCTTGATCTGCGACTGGTCTTCCATCGCAATGGGCGCTGCATGGACCGCGCTGCCAAGGAGGAAGGATGCCGCACAGGTTGATATCAGACGCTTCATGGTTTGACCTCCTTGTGCCCTACAGTGCTGAAATAGTCGGCAACCGCCTTGATTTCGTCTTCGCTCATGGCCTTGGCGATATGACCCATCAGGTCATTGGGATCGTTGCGCCGGGTGCCATCGCGCCAGGCATTGAGCTGCGCCGTCAGGTACAGCGCCGGTTGATTGGCCAGGGGCGGGAAGGCACTTCCCACCCCCACCCCACCCGGGCCATGACAGCTGACGCACTCGGGTATCTGACGCTCCCAGGCGCCGCGCAAGGCCAACTTTTCTCCAGGGCCTGAAGGCATGGTGCTGAGGTTGATGGCAGGCACCGCAGGGGCCGGCATTGCTGCAATGCTGGCGGTGACTGCGGCAATTTCCTGGTCGCTCAGGGCCTTGGCCAGAGGTTGCATCACCGGGCTGACCCGTTTGCCACTTTGAAAGTCGTGCAGTTGCTTGCTCAGGTAATCGGCAGAAAGACCGGCTAATCGCGGAAACCCGGCAGGTGCCAGCCCCATGCCATCCGCACCGTGGCACGCCACGCAGGCCGTGGCACCCGGTTAGGCACCGCCCTGCAGGTAGATGTTGGGGGTCGGTTGTGCCTGGGTATTGCTCACGGCGAGCAGCATGAGGCTGCTCAATAGCGTTCGCTTGAGTGGAATCATGACCAGCTCCATTATTGTTATATGCTTAGGCCTATAAAATATAAGCCTACAGATCCTAGGAGAATTCTTACCTGGTCACAACACTGCTTCGGATCCAATGGTAAAGCAGGACAAAAAAAACCTGACGTTCGCAAGGCAAACGTCAGGTTGGGGTCTTGCCGCCGGTTGACTGAGATAAGGCGTCAGTCACCAGAAATACAGTGAGTGGCGGCTTTGCGAATATCGCCCGGGCGCACCGGTACATTGGACATGCTTTCGTACACCTTGATACTGCTGCCGCCGGAGCGCTCTTCAATATCAATGACCGCCGTTGGATTGGAGGTCAGCTTTTGCGGGACGATAATCCGAAAACCGTCTTTATGCGGTTCAATCTGAGGTGCCCTGCGTGTGCTGGACAGTTGTTGCACCACACATTGAGCATAGGCGTCGGGCTTCTTGCCCGAAATCACACTCATGGTGGGCAGCGTCTGCTCAATATCGGTAACGGATGCACAGCCACCCAAGGCCAGCAACGCCGCTAATACGCCCCACTTCATAGACATTCTCCGTTAAAGACACTACGACAATGGATATGCGGAATTTCTCCCGGGCCATAGTGAATAAATACTCAATAGTGGCGGATTATCCACGTTTTACGTCAAACTCACCCGCATCACGGCATAATACTCGGCTTTAGCCCCCCTGATAGGGCTGAAGCACATGCTATCGTGCTGATTATTCAGCAGATTCACGTTTTTGGAGACACCATGAAATTTATTCACCAGCGCGAGCACCTCAACGAAGACGACATCGTCGTCATTGAGTGCTCCCAGCCTTGCAACATCCGCCTGATGAGCGATGCGCACTTCCGCAGTTTTAAAAATGGTGGCCGCCACTCCTACCATGGCGGCGCCTTCAAGGACTTCCCGGCCCGCATCACCGCGCCGAGCACCGGTTTCTGGAACATCACCATCGATACCGTGACCAGCCGTGCCATCAGCGTAACCCGCAAGCCAAGCTTCAAGCCGACCATTAAAATCGTGCGTCGCTCAAGCTCCAAACTTCGCTAAACCCAAAGCAGGAATTACCGTGCAAACCACCAAGTACGTGATCAAGTACAAGCTCAACGGCGAGCGTCGTTTCGAGTTTGCCCAGCTCCAGTCGGGATCGGAACAAGAAGCTCGCGCAGCACTTGAAAAGATCCATGGCGATGCTGACGAAGTAATTACCGACATCAAGGCAAGCAAGGCACTTTAAGCCGTGGACTTGTTTGCCGAGCAGGACCTGCAGCAGCCCGCCCGTGTCGAGCGTATCAGCGACCAGGCGTTTGCGCTTCGCGGGTTTGCCTTGCCCAAGGCCAAGGAGCTGCTGGCAGCCCTTGATAGCGTTCTGCTGCAGGCACCCTTGCGCCAGATGCAGACGCCCGGTGGCTACACCATGTCCGCCCGACTGAGCAGTTGCGGTGCTCTGGGCTGGACCACTGACCGCGATGGTTACCATTACAGTCCGCTCGATCCGCTAAGTGCCCGACCCTGGCCAGCCATGCCCGGCGTCTTCCTGGCGCTGGCTGCAGCGGCGGCCAGCAGCGCAGGCTTTAGCGGTTTTGTCCCTGATTCCTGCTTGATCAATGCCTATGCGCCAGGCGCAAAAATGTCGCTGCATCAGGATAAAAACGAGCGCTGCCATACCGCACCGATTGTTTCCATTTCTCTGGGGCTGCCGGCGATTTTTCAGTTTGGCGGTTTCGAACGAAGTGACCCGACTCAACGAATAGCATTGTTTCACGGCGACATCATGGTCTGGGGCGGCGTTGACCGCCTGCGGTATCACGGAGTAATGCCCATCAAGCCCGGGCATCACTCACTGTTGGGCGAACAGCGGATCAATATCACCCTGCGTCAGGCAGGCTGAACCGCAGTTACCTGCTTCACTTCCCCCTTTCCTCGCACGCACGCTGACAAAGCGCTGTAAATATTTCTATATAGCGGATATCTTGCCAACGCCTGACACGGCCTAATAAAAACGGAGTTTTGCCATGAATGTTCGTGCCCGCCCCTTTATCCCTGCCGCGCTGGCTGTTCTGATCGGATGTACCGCATTCACTTCGGTCCAGGCCGATGAAGTGCAGGTTGCCGTGGCAGCCAACTTCACGGCGCCAATCCAGGCCATTGCCAGCGACTTTGAAAAAGACACCGGGCACAAGTTGATAGCGGCCTATGGCGCAACAGGCCAGTTCTATACCCAGATCAAGAACGGTGCACCATTCGAAGTGTTTCTGGCCGCAGATGACACCACCCCCGAGAGACTTGAAAAAGAAGGCGATACCGTTCCCGGTTCACGCTTCACCTACGCCATTGGCACCCTGGCGCTGTGGTCAGCCAAAGAGGGTTATATCGACGGCACCGACAAAGCGCTGCTGGCCAATCAGTACACGCATCTGTCGATCGCCAACCCCAAAGCCGCGCCCTACGGCCTGGCAGCAACGCAAGTGCTGGCCAAACTGGACCTGACTGACAAGGTCAAGAACAAGATCGTTGAAGGCCAGAACATTACCCAGGCCTACCAGTTCGTTTCCACGGGCAATGCCGAGCTGGGCTTTGTCGCCCTGTCGCAGATCTACAAAAACGGCAAAGTCAGCGACGGCTCGGCCTGGATTGTGCCCGAGGCGATGCACGACCCGATCCGGCAAGATGCCGTTATCCTCAAAAAAGGCGAAAACAACCCTGCTGCCAAGGCCCTTGCCGACTACCTTAAAGGTCCTAAGGCCACCGCCATTATCAAATCCTATGGTTACCACCTGTAAATGCCGCTCACGAGTGCTGACTTCGCAGCCATCTGGCTGACTCTGCAACTGGCGTCGCTGACCACCCTCATTTTGTTGCTGGTCGGCACTCCCATCGCCCTGTGGTTAGCGCACACCCGCTCGCGGTTGCGCGGCCCCATCGGGGCGATTGTGGCCCTGCCACTGGTTTTACCGCCCACTGTCATAGGTTTCTATCTGCTGCTGGCGATGGGGCCCAATGGTTATGTTGGCCAGCTCACCCAGTACCTGGGTCTGGGCACACTGACTTTCAGTTTCGCCGGGCTGGTGATCGGTTCGGTGATCTACTCCATGCCCTTTGTCGTGCAGCCTTTGCAGAATGCATTTACGGCCATTGGCCCCAGACCGCTTGAAGTCGCCGCGACTCTGCGGGCCAACCCGTGGGATACCTTCTTCAGCGTCATTGTACCTCTGGCCCGACCCGGCTTTATAACGGCCTCTATTTTAGGGTTTGCCCATACGGTCGGTGAGTTTGGCGTGGTACTGATGATCGGCGGCAATATCCCGGAAAAAACCCGTGTGGTGTCGGTGCAGATCTACGACCATGTCGAAGCGCTGGAATATGCTCAGGCACACTGGTTGGCGGGAGCAATGGTGGTGTTTTCCTTTCTGGTGCTGCTGGCGTTGTATTCAAGCCGCAAATCCCAAACCAGCTGGAGCTGAAGATGACGTCGCAGATCAACCTTCGGTTGCAGCACCGCTACCCCGGTTTTGCTCTCGACCTGGACCTGCAACTGCCGGGCAAGGGGGTCACCGCCCTCTACGGTCACTCCGGCTCGGGCAAGACCACCTGTCTGCGCTGTATCGCCGGTCTCGAACGGGCCAGCCAGGCCTATGTACAGGTCAATGATCACATCTGGCAAGACAGCCAGCGCAATCACTTCGTACCGGTGCACCAGCGGGCGCTGGGCTATATCTTTCAAGAAGCGAGCCTGTTCCCCCACCTGTCGGTGCGGGCCAATCTTGAATTCGGCCTCAAGCGCATTGCCCATCAGGAACGTCGAGTGGATCTTGCCCATGCCACCGAACTACTGGGCATCACCCACCTGTTGACACGGGCGCCGCACAACTTGTCCGGCGGCGAACGCCAGCGGGTCGGTATCGCCCGGGCCTTGCTCACCAGCCCGCAACTGCTGTTGATGGACGAGCCCCTGGCCGCACTGGACAACCAGCGCAAAGGCGAAATACTGCCCTACCTTGAGCGCCTGCACGCCGAACTGGATATCCCCGTGCTCTACGTCAGTCATTCTCTGGACGAAGTTGCGCGCCTGGCCGATCATATTGTGTTGCTCAGCGAGGGTAAGGTACTGGCCAGCGGCCCTGTCAGTGAAACCCTTGCCAGGCTCGACCTGCCACTGGCGCGCGGGAATGATGCCGCAGTGGTGATTGAGGGCCGGGTCAGCGATTACAACCTAAACTACCAGCTGTTGACTCTGCACCTGCCCGGCAGCGCCCAGCAGCTGAGGGTTGCCCATGCCTCAATGGCCATCGGCCAGCCGTTGCGCGTCAAAGTGCAAGCCCGGGATATCAGCCTGACCCTGGCCCCGTCGGAGCACAGCAGCATCCTTAATAGCTTGCATGCAAGGGTGGTCAGCGAAACGGCCGCCGACAACCAGGCTCATGTGCTGATACGCCTGGATGCCGACGGCACTCCCCTGCTCGCCCGGATAACCCGTTACTCCCGGGACCAATTGGGCCTGCACCCCGGGCAATTACTATGGGCGCAGATCAAATCGGTGGCTGTTCTGGCCTGATGCCTTGCTTGCGCCGCTGGAGCAGGAAGCGCACGGTCGCAATCGTCAGCCCCGCCAACAGGCCCAGAACCAGTGCCAGAGCGACTATCAGGGCCTTTTTCGGCTTGATCGGATCAGTCGGCATCTGTGCCTTGCGATCAATACTGACCAACCCAAGCTGGCTCATATCCGTATTCAGGCGGCCAAGGCGCACGGCTTCGGCACGCAAGGGCTCGATGTCATTGAGGAATACATCCTCATTTGAGCGTTTACCAAGCATTTCGACCTGGCGATTGACCTCAAGCAATTGAATCTTTTTGCGGATCTGCGAGATACGGTTATCGGTAAAATCGTCCGTGGTTCGCTTGAGCAAGGCTGCACGCTCGGCCTCCAAGGCCTGGGACCCCATAAAGTACAAGGGGATACTTTGCGAAGTGATTTCGGTGCGCACCAGCCTGGCCGATGAGCCCTGCGCCGCATCAGCCATCGCCGACGGTGTGGTCGGACGGGTAATACCCAGGGATTTGGCAATGGCGATAGCTTCGTCAAGCTGCTGTATGCGCGCTTCCCGCTCGATTTTCAGCTGCAGGCGCAAGGCCTTCAGCTCATCCTCCAACTGCGCCTTTTGCAGGCTGTCAGTTTCAAGGAATGTGGCAATTTTTTCTTCTTTATCAGATGTATAGCTTGAGCGTGCGGCATTTATCTGGGCGTCCAGCTCTCTGAGCCGGTTACCAATAATAACCTTGAGGTCGGCACTGATTTGCTCGCGCTGCTTGGTGATCGCGTAGTCAACAAAACCATTGAGAATCGCAACCCCATCAAGGGAGGCCGGGTATGTTAGCTCCAGCTTGAGATAAGGATTATCTGAACTGGCCTTATTGGGCGCAGGCTGAACCAGATTGAATGCATCCCGGTTAAACACTTCGAAGCTTTGCTCCAGACTTCTGCCAGGTTGTACCAAAGGTTTGAACAAGTCCTGGTGGTCGCGAAAAAAACTCAACCGGTTTTCATAAGACTCAAGTGCCAGGCCAACTTTAAGCAAGGCATCAGCAGCAGGCAGGGTATAAACCTGGGAGCGGTTAAGGGCATCAAGCTCATTGATAGCTGCAGGGCGCAGCAGGCTGCTGGTTTGATAGACCTGTTGCGCAAACGACACATAGCCAAGTGCCATCAATCCGGCAATGACTACGGTGCCGCCAATCAGTTTTTTTTGTCGCCAAAAAGAATGGATCAAGTCAAAAAAATCGATCTCAGCGTCGACTTTACGTCCTTGTGGGTACTGATGAATAGTCAAATGAATGCACCTTGTAAATAAAGCTTAGTCAAGCTGGCTACTGAGGGCGTATCGATCACATGATGACGCAATGTGTTTGACAGGCAATTCCTAGAAAAATTCGCATCTTTATAAATCATGAATCGCCCCGGGTTTCCTAGACACTCTCCAGGCTCGCTGCGTAACGCTTTTCAAACTCTACCGGTGACAGCTGAT